>NZ_JAPNPB010000002.1:0-280315 GCF_049278075.1 Rickettsia endosymbiont of Halotydeus destructor | reverse complement strand
CCTAGCAATGACGATTTATATTGCTTATTTCTGAGCCATAATTTCTTATAACAATCTACTGAAAATTCTTTAAAAATTCAAAATCTTTGCTCTGTAAGCTAAAAGCTTCGGGTAAAGTTATCTTGGCTACAAAATCCTCTGTTACATCGGTTTTTATAAATAAAGTTATTCTGGCATTACTATGTTCGCCGTTTAAGCATGTTGTTAATAAATCAACTATTTGATTTAAGTCCGTATAGCTTTTCGGAAAAAATTGTAACTCAATTTGTTGATTATTGATGGCTTCTTCAATACTCATAAAACTTTTAGCAGTTAATTTTATGCCGCCTTCATCTTTTATTATATCGCAATTAACAATGACTAAGCTTTTAACATTAAGCAAATGCGAATAATCCTGTATGACCTCTTCGCTAAAAATACTTAAATCAAAAATGTCTTGAGCGTCGGAAAGCTGCAACGTAACAAATCTTCCCCTTGCAGACATTCGTGAATCTTTTTTCTGAATCACGCCGGCAAGCATTACTCGATTAGTGCCGTCAGGTAAATTATTATGTAAATTTGCCGAGCTTAAAATCCCGAGGCGGTTAAATATTTCTTCATATTCAGATAACGGGTGGTGGGTTATAAATAGTCCTAATGCCTCAAATTCATAAAATGCTAAAGTATTTTTATCAGCGTGATCGCTTGCTATTAAAAGCTGAGGGCTTAAACTATTTACCTTAATTAAACTAAATTGATTAGAAGCTTGTTCTTCATGGTAAGAAATGGAATATGCCAGCAATTTTGAAATGCTTAAAAATAATTGTTGACGGTTATCGTGAAGCTCATCAAAACAACCTGATTTAATAAGATTTTCCAGAGATTTACTATTTATGGATTTAGGGGGCATGCGCTCAATAAAATCTATAATGCTCTTAAATTTTCCTCCTTTTTCTCTCTCCTCCGCTACTAACTTACCAAAATTCGTAGTAACGCCTTTGATTGCTCCGAGTCCGAATATTATAGATTTTTGTTCTTCTGGATTCCTGTCTTCGCGGGAATGACATAGAGGGCGGGAATGACATAAAGAGGGTATACTAAAATAACCGGTGGAAATATTAATATTGGGTGGAATGATTTTTATATCACTATCTTTTGCTTCTTGCGAGAATAAGCCGATTTTATCGTGGTTGTTTAATTCAAGATTTAAACATGCAACTAAAAATTCAGCAGGATAATTAGCTTTAAGATAAGCTGTTTGGTAGGAAATAATGCCATATGCCGAAGCATGTGCTTTATTAAAACCATAGCTGGCAAATTTGGCAAGCGTTGCAAAAACCGATTTGGCCTGAGCTGCAGGAATATTATTGGCAATTGCACCCTTGATAAAAATTTCTTCCTGCTCGTCCATCTCTCTTTTAATTTTTTTCCCCATAGCTTTACGGAGTAAATCAGCGCCGCCAAGAGTATAGCCGGCAAATTTTTTAGCAATTTCTAATACTTGCTCTTGATAGATTACGACGCCGTAAGTTTCTTTAAGTATAGGCTTTAATATTTCATGCAAATAATCGGGTTGCTGGGTGCCGTGTTTACAAGCGATATAGGTAGGAATATTTTCCATCGGGCCTGGGCGATATAAGGCCCCTAGAGCTATTAAGTCCTGAATGGAATCAGGTTTTAAGCGCCTTAGCGTATCTTTCATCCCGCCGCTTTCAAATTGGAAAACCCCAACTCCTTTACCTTTACATAACATTTGATAAGTCTTTTCGTCATCAAATGTCATATTATTAAAATCAATATCGACGCCTTGTTCTTTCAGAAGTTTTTTACAGTCGGTAATAACGGTAAGAGTTTGTAATCCTAGAAAGTCAAATTTAATTAAGCCGGCAATTTCCGAGTATTTCATTGAATATTGCACTATTAACATATCGGAATTAGTATCTTTGCAAACCGGGACTATTTCGACTAAGTCTTTACCGGCTATGACGATTCCTGCAGCGTGAGTAGAGGAATGCCTATGTAAGCCTTCTAAAATTAAGGAAGTGTCTAAAACTTGTTTTATTAATTCCGCTTCCCCTTCCAAATTATATAATCCTTTGCCTTTAGCAGCACTTAGAAGCTCAGGGACTTCTTTCATAGCCTGATCAAGAGTTACTTGATTAACGGCACTAAACGGCACTAGCTCCGTTAAATAATCAGCGTATCTATATGCGAGGCCAAGTACCCTGGAGACGTCTTTAATTACCGCCTTTGCCTGCATTTTTCCGAAAGTAATTATTTGCCCGACTCTATTATTACCGTATTTAGCACGAACGTAATTTATAACCTCTTCTCGTCTTTCCTGACAAAAATCAATATCAAAATCCGGCATTGAAATGCGTTCAGGATTTAAAAATCTCTCAAATAATAAACCGAATTTAATCGGGTCAGGATCGGTGATTAAAAGACTCCAGGCAACGACAGAACCAGCACCTGAACCTCTACCTGGACCAACTAATATGCCCTGCTCCTTACTCCATTTAATAAAATCTGAAACGATCAAAAAATAACCTGCAAAGTCCATTTTACAAATAATATCTAGCTCATAGTTAAGACGAGCAAAATATTCTTCCTTAATTATTTCCTGTTGCTCAGATGAGGTATTTTCCGTTTTAAATTTTGTGGCTAATCTAGCAAGCAAGCCCTCTTTCGCCTCTTTTTTTATTAAGTCAGTTTCGCTAATGTCATCAGTAGAAAAGTTAGGGAGCATTGGAGAATTCGGGTGCGCCATTACATAACAGCGCTGGCTTAAGTAAATAGTATTTTCGATTGCTTCAGGTAAATCAGCAAAAAGCTCTTTCATTTCCCTGGGAGATTTAAAATAGCAGTTATTGCTAACTATTTTACGATCCTGATATTCTTTAGTAACGCCGGCAGAAATACATAACAATACATCATGGGCATAATGCATATCTGTATCGCTAAATAATACTTTATTAGTGGCGACGAGCGGAATATCTAAATCACAGGCTATTTTAATATGAGCTGCTTCAATAAATTGCTCTTCGGGTAAATTATGCCGCATAATTTCTAAGTAAAACCGGTCACCGAATATTTCTTTTAATTTACGAGCGGCAAGAAGAGCCTGCGCTTCGTCTTTGGCGAGTAAGTTTTTACCAACAATCCCTTCAGTATAGCAACAAAGTGCAATCAAACCTTCATTATAAGTAGTAAGGTCATCAAAAGTTATATGGTCACAAATTTTGCGATCATTTTTAGTGAAGATTAAACTAGATAACTTAAGTAAATTTTTATAGCCGATTTCATCTTTGGCAATAAGTAAAATTTCGGCAAACTCAGCCTTACCGAAATTATTCTGTATATTAAGTATAACACCGTGAATGGGCTGCACGCCTTTTTTTACGGTTTGCAAAGCAAATTCTAGTGAGCCAAATAAATTACTGCGGTCAGTAAGGCAAATGGCCGGCATTTTTTGACGAGCGGCTAATTCCGCTATTCGCTCGATTGTTAACGCACTTTCTAAAAAAGAATAAGAACTTTGCGTTCTTAAATGTACAAAATCAGCTTGCATTTTTATTTATGTATTATTAATTTTTCAGAATTGTTCTTATGTTATTCCCGCTGACTTTCTATGTCATTCCTGCGAAAGCAGGAATCCAGAAAATAATAGTCATCTTAAATTTATTTCAGTATCTAATTAAAAAATGCTGAAACAAATTCAGCATGATAAGAAAAGACTGGATTCCCGTTTTCACGGGAATGACATAGAACACGCTTTAACTTATTCACCTCGCAATACTCTTTATCCCCCACGCCCGATGCCGTAATACTCAAAGCCTGCCGCTTTTACTGTTTCTGCATCTAGAAGATTTCTTAGATCTATAATTATCGGCGATTTAACTGATTTATAAATTACTATCCAGTCTAATTCATTAAATTCTAACCATTCGGTAGTAATCACAATTGCATCTGCTTGAGCGCAAGCTTCAATAGCGGATTTTAAATATAATAAATTTTCATTTTCAAAATATTTTTGTGCGTTATCTAAGCCCACCGGATCAAATGCTTTAATGTAAGCACCTTTAATTAGTAAGTTTTTTATAATTTCGATTGCTGGACTATCTCGAATATCATCAGTACCTGCTTTATATGTAAGCCCTAAAATAGTGATATTTTTACCCGATAGTTCATTACCTAGCAAATTACTAATTTTATCTACCATTTTAAAAGGGCGCCCCCTATTACTATCAATTACTGCATCAAGGATTTTACAATCGGTTTGGTAATTTTCAGCAAGCGCTCTTAGAGCTAAAATATCTTTCGGAAAGCACGAACCGCCAAATCCGGGGCCAGCATTTAAAAACTGGGCACCGATTCTCTGGTCAAGGCCCATACCGAAAGCCAGGTCTTTAATATTTGCGCCTGTCTTCTCACATAAATTTGCCATTTCATTTATATAGCTAATTTTAGTAGCTAAAAAACTATTAGAGGCATATTTAATAAGTTCTGAGGTGACTAAATCGGTAACTACTAGAGGAATATTTTGATCGATCAAAGGTAAATATATTTTCCGAATTATTTCTTCCGATTTTTTATTATTAACTCCAACAATTATCCGATCAGGAGCTAAAAAGTCTTTAACCGCTGTTCCTTCTCGTAAAAATTCAGGGTTTGAGGCCACGTTAAACGTAAAATTTTTCTCTGCTAAATAATCAATAATTTTATTGCAGCTAGTTGGCGGAACGGTCGATTTAATCACTAATAAACAATCTTTACTTATCCAGTTACAAATTTTATCAATAACGTCAAAAACATAGGTTAAATCCGCTTCACCTGAAGGTAACGATGGAGTCCCGACGGTAATGAAAACCGCTTCAGCAGTTGCAAGCTCAGCGTCATAATTATAAGTAAATTTTAATCTTTCGGATTTTATCGATTGCTGTAAATATTTATCAAGGTCAGTTTCATAAATCGGCGATATTCCGCTATTTAGCTTAGCAATTTTAGTCTGATCGGTATCAAGGCATACGACGTTATGTCCAAGGTGGCTCATCACGGTCCCGGATACAAGTCCGACATAACCGCAACCGATAAATGTAATATTCATAAAATTTGTATTTATTATTTTAGCTTTAGAGTATATTAAACTATACTTTATACTTGATTAGCTTTAATTTAGACAAGCTTTTTATTTTATTACGTCATTGTAAAAGGCTTTGTGTGAGGTAGATACCAAAATCGTCATTGCGAGCGACTAAAAGGAGCCCGGCAATCTAGAAAATAATAAAAAACTTCGTCATTGCGAGCGAAGCGAAGCAATCTAATTATAAGATTGCCACGTCGGCACGATGTGCCTTCTCGCAATGACGTTTAAAGTATCTGCACAATGATATATTTAATTTCCACTACATAATAACCCATGAGTTTTATCAAAAAATTTTTTCTTAATCTCTTTATATTCCTCGTTATACTTTCGATAGGTATTACTTTTTTTATATATCGAGCTAATAAGGGATATATGGATGAACCTATTAAAAAAATAATAGAATTTTATTTTAATAGGCAAGAAATAAAAGCTATAATAAGCGATTTGAAATTTAAGGAAAACCGGTTGTCAATTAACAAAATTTCATTAAATTTTATAGATAACGCACAAGGTGAAATTACTAACTTACAGCTTGTTTTTAATTTTAATAATTTAATATCTCACTCATTATTATCGGCTACAATCAATATTGATAAATTTGCAGTTAACTCAAATAATAATGAAGAAATTATAAATACTAAAATAAACGGTGATTATGCTTTAAATATAATAAAAAAGAGCGCTATTACTAAGATAAATTTAGAAGAACTGAAAAGTGATATATTAGCCGATAAAGAAGGGGCTAACTTACCGTCCGGCCAGGCTGTATGTTTATATAAAACTAATCCTTTACGGGGTAATAAGAAAAGGATTGATTGTAAACTTGCTTTTGAAGAGCAGGCCTTTTTGACATTTAACGGAATAATAACGAATAAAAATATTGAAGTAACGGCTAGCGCTACTAATATACCGTTAATGATTTATCAAACAATCGAAAAAATTATTCCTAATAATCCGGTAATTTCATATTTGCAACAAAATATTAAATCCGGGTATATACATAATGGGGAAATTAGTTTAAAGCTCAATAGAAATTTCGTTGAAAATGATATTTTAGAAGAAGAGGCGTTAAAAGGAAATTTGTATATATCAAATTTTGAATATAAATATCATGAAGATTTACCTCCTCTTAAAAATATCGATACTAATATTGTAATATCAGGACCTAATGTAAAGTTTGTAATAAAGCAAGCTTATACCGGTGCAACTCTTATTTCTAACGGAATTTTAACTTTTAAGTGGTTAGGGCCTGAAAAATCACAATTTATTTTGAGTGCTACAGCCAAAGGTGAAGCTAAAGATTTAGTTGATTTTATACCGATAGACGCATATGAAAATACTAAAGCTGAAGGTATTGACCTTAAAAAAATTAAAGGGGAAGCAAATTCTATAATTGAAATAATAATTCCCCTCAACTCCGAGATACCGAATATCTATAATATTTCTTCAATATTAACAAATATTTCACTAGATGCTTTTAACGGTAATATATTTTTACGGAATGCTGAGGCAAAAGGTATTTATCAGGACAATAAAATAAGTTTTAGTGGTAAGGGTAAGATTAATAATTATACTAGTAGCTTTACTTATAATCACAATATGGCAGAAAATAATAATGAATGCGCATTAAAAATTAAAACTAATATTATGGCCGCAAATCAAAAGCTGGGAATATTTAAATTAATCTCCGGCAGCAGCGTTCTTAATTTTGAATACAACAAACAACAAAATATCGGTGATTTTGTTACTATTAGTTCTAACCTCAATAATTTAGAATTTTACATCGATAAAATATCCATTCATAAAAAATTACATAAAAAAGCTAATTTAACTTTAAAAGCCAAGTTAAATAATAATTCTTCAGGCAGTAATATTGAATTTAATCTTTCAGGAGAGGATAATTTAAAAATTATCGGCAACAGCTTAATAAAAAATGAAACATATAATATTAATTTACCCGTTATTAATTATGCTCAAACGAATCTTTCGGGAAAAATTACCATGAATAAAAATAATCTTTCTACCGAGCTTAAGGGTACTAATCTTGATTTATCAGATTCTAACATGCTACAATTTTTAGAAAAAGAAGGAGATCCTCGTAATATGTCCTTAAAAGCTTCTATAGGAACGGTAAAGCTGAAAAATAACGTCACGCTCAATAACTTGGATTTAAAAATAAAGTGTGACAAAATAAAGTGTTTTTCTGGTTCTTTAAGTGCCGCTATGGGAGATAAAAAGGTTCAAATGTCTCTGGTAGATAAAGAAGGATCTGAACAATGGCAAATTGATAGTGACGATGCAGGTAGATTACTTAAGGGAATTGGTATGTATACTAATATGAAAAACGGTAATATACAGCTTACTCTCAACACTAGAAGACAAGAAGTTAGGACAGGTCAAATAATACCGATATTAGACGGAAGATTTACTATAAAGCGTTTTGTAATAACGGATACGCCTTTTTTAACTCGAATTGTATCTTTCGTCTCATTACCAGGTTTTATTAGTTTTGTATTAAATAATAAAGATGTTTTATTTGATAATATGATCGGCAAATTTAGTTATAACGGAGATATTATAACGCTTTATGATGCCGAAGCGCAAGGGCCGTTTTTTGATTTTACGATGAAAGGTAATATTGATACTAAAAAACAACAAATTAAGCTTAAAGGTAACGTCACCCCATCATTTTTTCTTATCAGTACAATTATCACAAAAATACCGGTATTGGGTAAGATATTTTCTAAAGTTGCACCTTACTCCCTAGAAGTAAAGTATTAAATATAAAATGATGAAATTGTTAAGCACTTTAATTAACCCAAATCGACATTATCTAATAGGAATTTTATTATCAGGCTTAACCTCAGGTTTAGCATTTATCCTGGTATTCTTCACTATCCCCTATCAACTATCCGAAGCAAAATATAATACCGCTATAATAGGTTCGATGTCGTTAACGGCATTTCCATATTGTTTAAAAGTAATCTGGTCGCCTTTTATCGATAAATATTCTATCCCGTTTTTATGTAGTAAATTTGGACAAAGACGAGGCTGGGCATTAACTGCGCAAGCATTTTTATTATTGTCTATGATAAGTTTTTTATTCATTAATCCGATTAATAATCTCTATGTTACGGCTATTATTGCATTCATTATTTCTTTTTGTGCAGCAACGCAAGATATCATCTTAGATGCTTACCGAATAGAACGCCCCGCAACTAAAGAAGAATTGTCTTTAGCAGTGACTTTTAGCGGCATAGGTTTTCGCCTTGGAATGTTAATAGGTAGTGTAGGAGCGTTATATTTATCTAGTATTTTTAGTTGGCAGACGGTGTATCAAGGAGCATTTGCCATGACCTTAGTCGGTCCTATAGTAATTTTATGTATCAAAGAGCCGAAGCCAAAAGAAAAACGCCATACTAGTTTAGATTTAATATCGATAAAGCAGTATTTTGAAGTTATACGAAAAAGTATATCTTCTTTAAAATCCGGTCAAGCATGCTGGCCGTTAACTATTTTATTTATTTTTTTATACAAGGCCGGAGATTCCATACCGATGGCAATGAGCTCTCCTTTATTTCTGGATTTATCTTTTACTGCTCACGAAATTGCTTCGCTATCCAAAGCATACGGCTTATTAGTAATGATTTTAGGGGGCTTATTAGGCGGGCTTTTAACTTCTAGAATAGGTATATTTTATAGCATATTAATTAGCGGTACCATTCAATTATTATCGCCGTTAATGTTTATGTGGCTTGCAATTACTGGGCATGATATTCCTACATTTATCGCTACTATTACCGTACAAAGTTTTTGCTCCGGACTTGCTGGTACAGCAATTGCTATTTACCTTGCGAGTCTTTGTAAAAATGAGTTTATTGCAACAGAATATGCAATAATTGCCTCCCTTAGTTCTTTAGTACGTATTACTCTGGCCTCTCTCGGTGGATTCTTTGCGAAATATATTTCCTGGCCGCAATTTTTCCTGGGTAATACCTTATTTAGCATGCTCTTTATAATAGTTTTCTTAAGAATATATAATCAACCATTATCCTCAAAGAGTGAATAAAATATAGGCATAAGCAGCTTTAGTTATCATTTTAAAATAGCTGTATATTTTCCTTTGTCACAAGATATAGGGATATTGTTGCGTGGATCGATTCTGCACCCTCATTGCGAGGAGTGCACGTTCCTCTTTCGTCATTGCGAGGAGGTATTTATGCCGACGTGGCAATCTGAATAAAAAGTTAGATTGCTTCGCTCCGCTCGCAATGACGGGTAGAGTCTTAGATTGCCGCGTCGGGACTACGTCCCTTCTCGCAATGACGTCTGGGATATATATGCAATAATGCCTGCAACGGCTCGCGATGACGATGCTTATTTTAATTATTCTAATAACTAAAATAAATAACACCCTTCACTCACTTCAAGCTCCCAGTCTTTGATCTGAGTCAATAGACCTAAAATAAACTTGTACAATTTTGTATATTAATTAATTTCTAAATTATTTATTTCTCCTACTTGTTGATTATTTTTGCTATTAATAAGTGTAGATTTATCGCCATAATCTATTATATAAAAATATCCTTGATCGGTGCTTATGTAATAAAACATAACATTATTATCGTAATTTTTTTAACTTGCTCATCACTTACAATATCTTCTCCGTAATCTAATGCGTTAATAGAAAGTAATTTAAGATTATATTTATCGCATAACATATTAGCTATTTTATCATATCGTGATCTATTTCTAAGCTCTTGTTCTTCAGAATATTTTTTTCTTTCGTCGTAGTCAGGAACTAAAGCTAAAATAACTTCTAATTCTTTGTTATAAATTTTATCATCTACTATTTTTTAATTATCGATTTTTTCAATATATTTAAAATTTAAGTCAAAAATTGACTCCTCACCTTCATTTATTGTAAAAATTAAACTTGTTAATTTTTCTATCTTTGCATGTATTTCTTTTATTATCGGCTTTTGCCTAACCTCCTTTTCTGCATAAATACCGGAAAATAGGTACTCCTCTCTTAGTTGGCTATCCATAGTGCTTAATAATTGACAAGCTTGAAAAAATATTTCTTTGTTTCTGTATGCCTTTATATTTTCAAGACCTTTTAAAACAATATTATTTTGCTTCTCATTAAAATTACTATTAGAGAAATATTGAGTAAGGCCTCCATTTTCTACTTGGCTTAAATAATAATCTACAAAATATACTTGTTGAGCTTGAGAAATTTTTTGGTCTAATTCTTCATCCGTATATAACCCTTCTTTTAAAGCATTTATATAATCTATAATGCCTTGTATACGCTCATATTTATCTTCATTGTGAAAATCTGAAGATTTAATTAAGGTGTACATTTTATTTTTATGTAAATGATTATATACTTTTATTATTAAGAATATTATAACTAAAAATAGTAAAAATATTTTAATGAGAAAATAATAATTAGTTATAAAATTCATAAAATAACTTGTAAAATTGAATTCGCGGTTTCTATCTAAAATTTAAATTTTTACTTGAATAATATTTTAAAATAATCAAATAGAAACTACAAAAACCTCATCACATCTTGTGCGATGACTCTTTCTTCATTTGTCGGGATGACGTAGACTTTGACTTTGCTGTCTAGGCTACTGATTAAATAATTATTTTCTTGGTTTGCTTTATCGTCTAGCTTAATACCGAACCATGCAAGTTTGTCAGTAATCATTTCTCGAATTATCGGGGAATTTTGCCCGACGCCGGCAGTAAAAATTAAACAGTCAAGTCCGCCAAGTGCAGCAGTTAATTTCCCTATTTCTAACTGAATTCTATAAACAAAAAGCTCTATTGCAAATTTAGCATCGGATGTTTTACTTTCTAACAACTCCCTAACGTCAGAATTTTCTCCTGATACTCCAAGTAAACCGGATTGACGATATAGTAAATTAGTTACTTGCGGTACGGTCATTTTTTCGGTTTCAAGAAGATAAAGTATTACGCCCGGATCAATTGAGCCGGTACGGGTACCCATCATTAATCCGTCAAGTACGCTAAAGCCCATAGAACTAGCAATACTAATACCGTTTTCAAGTGCGCACATGCTGCTGCCGCTACCTAAATGCCCGATAATTGTACGCTTCGGTAACTCTTCTTTGACTATTTCCTTAAAATGACAACTAACCCATTTGTAAGATAGACCATGAAAGCCGTAACGATAAATTCCTTGTTCATAATATTTTTTCGGTAAACCGAAGGCTTTAGCAAGCGGAGGGTTAGTAGAGTGAAAAGATGTATCAAAACAAGCTACATGAGTTACTTCCGGATATTTTTGGCGAAATAAATCTAGTACTTCTAAATTATAAGGTTGATGTAAGGGGCTTAAGGGAATTAAGGCTTTTAATTGCTCGCTAACTTTTTCTGTTACTATAGCCGGTATATTAAAATTTTTACCCCCATGGACAACTCGATGTCCTGTAGCGATTAAATTTAGCTCTTGCTGCTTATTCCACCACTCAGCAAAAATATCGATCATCATATCAACAGCATCGCCGGTAATTTTCTTAGAAAGCACTCGCTCAGATTTATCTTTACTATTTAGATGGAAGATAATTTCATCATCATCTTTTTCTAAAAAAATGCGATAAATCCTATTAGCAATTTTTTTATCCTGGATAGCAAAAACCGAAATTTTTAAACTGGAGGAGCCGGCATTAGCTACTAATAGTACATCGCTCATTATTTGTTACCTTTTTGTTATACAGCATATTTTATAAAGCTTCAGACAAGATGGATTTAAAGGTGAGCCTGCGGAGCGTACTCAGAGTACGCTTGAGCACAGGCGAATCCTGCAAAATTCGCTTGTATCAAGCTTTAGAATTATGCTGTATGTGTAATTTTGCTTTCGCATCATGATAGATAAAAGAAGCAAGTACACAGGAAATAACACGCATATCCATCGGGTCGGATCTACTGGTTAAAATAATCGGTACACGTGCGCCAAGAACGATCCCTGCCATAACCGCTTGGCCCAGGTATTTTAGTTGTTTGGCAAGCATATTACCCGATTCAAGATCAGGAACCACTAATATATCGGCATTGCCTGAAACTAGTGAGTTTATACCTTTTGCCTCAGCAGCAAATAAAGATATGGCATTATCAAATGCTAGGGGGCCATCAACTATAGCGTTTGTAATTTGTCCACGATCTGCCATTTTGGATAAGGCTGCAGCATCAAGAGTAGTAGGGATTGAGGAAGTAACCGTTTCAACGGCTGATAATACTGCCACTCTAACTTGTTTGTCGCTTTTTATTATATGCATTAAATCAATAGCATTCTGGACTATATCACGTTTGTCTTCTAGAGTCGGACGGATATTAATAGCCGCATCAGTAATAATAAAAGGCTTAGGAAAAGTAGACACCGCCATTAAAAAAGCATGGCTTATACGACGTTCGGTACGCAGCCCGTTTTCTTTATGTACTACTGCCGACATGAGTTCATCGGTATGCAGAGAGCCTTTCATAATTGCAGCAACCTCTCTTTTTTTTGCAAGCTCTACGGCTTTTTTTGCTGCTTCATGACTATGTTCAACATCAATAATTTGATAACCTTCAAGATTTACATCATTAACTTTTGCTACAGCCTCAATTTTATGTCGTGGGCCGATAAAAATAGGTGTTATTACGTTAAATTGCGCTGCTCTCACGGGGCCAAGTAATGACTCTTTATCTGTAGGATGTACCACGGCTGTTTTAACCGGTTTAAAACCTTCGACTTTAATTAATAAATTAATAAAATGTTTTGCCGCTTCATCAAAATCGGGGTCATTAGTTTCTTTTGGAGAGGTATAAGAGTTACCTAATTTTTTAGCTAAAACAGCATCTAAAAATGTTTCGTTTATTAATTGCTTTGCTTTCATAAAAACTCCTTAAAATTATTGGGTTAAATGTCATGCCAGTATTGTTGTGCGGCTACTAGCATCGTCACTGCGAGCATTTGCTCGGAGCGCGGCAATCTAGAAAATAATACTAGATTGCTTCGCTTCGCTCGCAATGACGGTGAGAGCCTTAGATTGCCACGTCGATTCTACGAATCTCCTCGTAATGACGGTGTTTTTAGGTACTTTCTGGATTCCTCACCTAAAGCAGGAATGACACCGAGGGCGACAAAATTTATTTCATATTTCTTAAATGGTCTTCCAGCTTTCTAAGCTTTCTCGGCTCGTATTCTATCGGTTTCCCGTATTTCTCCATTTTAGCATTTGTTCTATATTGGCTAATCTCTTCGATATGTGACTTTACTTCTTTGGTAATTTCTTCCTTTCTATGTTCTATTTTTGTAAGTACTTCTCCACTATAATCAAAATTCTTAACGTCAGCTTTAAAATTGTTTAGCTCTTTGGCAATTTCGTCTACAGGAGTGTCTTTTTTCTCTCTATAATATTGCTCAAGTAATGTTGGCATTTCTTCAATTTTTATATCATCTTTACCATAATGATCTTTAAGAATAGAATATTGTTTTTCAATATTTTCTACAGCTTTTTCACGCATAATATTATAATGATCTTCACGGCTAGCATACCAATCTTCATTTATTAATTCAGAATGTTTTTCGGCAGCATTATCGATCATTTTACGCATTTGAGAATCGGTAGCTTTTTCACGCATGAATCTATCGCCCATAATTACCGGTTCTTCGCCCTCAGAGAGTTTATGCCGTATCTCATGCGAAAGTTTCTTTTTAGCTAAATCTTCGTAATATGATGCGTCATCCTTTCTACCCTGCAGCTCTAGCCTTGCGAGATATTCCGGAGCAAGTACGTCTTCTTGAGTGCTAAGAGTCTCTTTATCTATCTTTAATTTTAGTTCTTGATACTCACGATCTCTATCCTTATCTGCTAGTGATTCATCATATGTTCTAAGTCTTGCATCGGTATAATCGTAATCATGCCATGCCGCGCCTGTTAAGGTCCCCTCATAGGCATCTCGCAGGTCTTTACCTACCACGGCAGTTAATGCACCTCTTTTGAGTCCTTCATAACCGGCATATATTTTTTCTCCTATCGCAAGATGTTTAGCATCCCTTAGCTCTCTTTTTGTTTTAACTCGATTCTGCATTTTTTGCCAATTTCTAACGACTTCTATATTTTTACCGATTAAGCCGACTCCTTTTCCTGACATCTCTTGATGAGCGTTAATGTAGGCTTTTTGATAATCCTGAGCAAATTTGGCATCAATTGCAAGTTCGCGTATACTTTTTTCTCCTTCTTTAGGCTTCATAAGCTTATCAAGTTCAGCTTTTTGCTCTTTAGTTAAAGAGTTATAATCTTTTGCTTGAAATTTTTTGGCAGCAATTTCATCTCGAAGTTTAGTGTAACCCATGGACGATAATTTAGCCTGCTCCTCTTTTGAGAACTCTACACCTTTAGGCAGTAAGTCTTTATTAGTTAACAAATTTTGAATAGCTGTTTCATAATCTGCCCCAGCATTCTTTTGAACGTTTTTAAGCTCCATGCCGTATTTTCTTTTGACTGCAGCTAAAACGCTTTTATTAGCTTTTTTCTCATCAAGCGCATCTGTTGCAAGACGTGAAGTCATAAATTTTTCATATTTCTCAGCAAGGGGTTGACTAATAAATCTTTCCTGTAATCTGTTCATAGCAGTGCCTGCTTTGCCTGCCGTATAACTCATAGGTTTATTAATTATAGTTTGGATAGGAGTATAAGCCTGATTAGCGATTTTTTGTATATTTGTTAAATTGCCTGAAGTGCCTGCTAAGAATTTTGCTAGCGATACGGCAGTATCATTAAACTTACTTAATAAATATATGGATACAAAAATTAATAACAATCCGTCAAGCTGGACAAATTTACCGTTAATAAAATTAGAAATTCTTTGCGCATCTTTAGTAAGGTCTAAAAATGGTAATTCAATATATCGGTTATCTATACACTCATAAGCGTTGCAAAAAGTACCGTCGTCTTTTTTATAATCTATAGGTACTAATATGTTTGCTTTATGAAAATTATTTGTACCGCCTTTCATAGGAGACGGGAACCACCAATAAAATATTGAATCCCCAAGGCTAACGTCTAAATCTTCAGTAAAACTACCAAATAACTCATTTATCGGTCCTAAATTTGGAAAGTCATATTTACATACTCCGAAACCTAACGTTGAATATATTTCGCTCCTGATAATCATAGAAATAAAAGCAATACCGACAAATAATATGATAGGTTGTAAAGCATAAGAGATTAATTGCCTTAACCAATTTTCAAATAACGAACGAGTTATATTAAATAGCATGAAGCAAATAAATATCGGTGCCATCGTAATAATCATACCGATAGCTATTAAGGCGGTCAGATAGATAATAGTCGCCTTAAATACCAACATGAAAATAAAGTAAAGAGCTATCAGATATAATATTATATATATAAATCCTAAAGGATCGACAAATAGTAGAGAGAATAATTTAGAAAGAGTTTGAGGAGCTATCAGCAGCCCTATAAGACTTTGTGAACCTGGACCGGTAGCAGAGGCTGCTTTTATTATTGCGAGTATTTGTTCAACCCCTTCAACAAAAAATACGAATAAATAATCATGAAAGAATGTCCATGCTTGGGTCGAGCTTAATAATATTGATATTATACTAACTTTTAATATCCTAATTATGAGCTCAACGTGAGTAAGGTTTAGATTGCCTATTAAAAAAGAAAAGGCTGTAAACATTATATATAATGTTAAAATGGCCGAAACACTTAAACGATATCCGGGAGTATCAATAATATTTTGATATGTTTGTCTAACTATCCCTAGGTCTTTGTCACTAGTTCCAAATAATTGATTTTTTATTAAGCTTGTTAAAAATTCTAATGGATCGGGTCTTGTATCGTTAACTCCCGATTTAATGACTACTCTATATTGTCCCCCATTATCATCATAGAATTTATCTAAAATTTTAAAATAGAGAAGAGAATCAGCATAATTAGAAGCTGTCACTCCTGGATACTGATAATTTATGCCTCCGGAAAGTACTAATTGACCGGTTTTATTAATACTATAAAAATTATAATTAGTATTTGTAGTATTTACAGGTTCACCAAGATGTTGAGTAATGCCTTTTGGTTGACGTTGGCTATCGGGAGAAATATTAGGATCAGAGCCATGATTGGCAATTAAGAAATAAAGCCCTACACCGTTTTTAAGCAAACACGGCGCATTAGTAATAGCGGCATCCCCTAAAGCTTTAGGGGCAGCTTTGCACATATCATCGTCTATAAATTTACATGCTTGTAGCTTTGCACAAAAAGTAGAAAGCGTATTAGTATTATTTTCTTGACTATACCAAGGACACCAAGCAGATAATTCTGATGCAGTATTTTTATCGCCTGCTAAATAGTCCCAGGGCCTAACTACTATAGTAAGTGGATAACCGTTTACTTTATAGCCGCTATCACGCCAGGGGGCAGATTGATCTCCTTCCTGTCTAGAAGTTAATTCTTCTTTTTTATATCTTGAAGAAATATTAAATTTTATAAAGCCGAAATCATCCGGATCAATACATCTATCCCCACTGCATCCTGACAGGAAAAATAAAGATATTAATAAAACAACAAAAATATTTTTTTTCATTTTAAATCAGATATAATTTACTTTATACATATTGCTATTGTCATGCCGTGGCCGTGGTATAACTTAGTTTTCTATTCGCAAGGACATTTAGAGGATATAACTAACAACTTACTTCTCGTCTTTTTTATCATCTTTTACATCATTACGTGAAGAAAATAGTTTACCGGTATATTCTTTATCTTTTTCGTTCGACGACGGTTTTGCTGCATAATTTTGATCAATCACCTTATCTTTAAAAATTCTTGCCGGTGCTAATGCTGCATTTCCTATCGGTTTTGCTACTGATGTTATATCGCTTATAATAGATTGCGTAGGATTAGAAGGTGCTTGGTAATTTCCTTCTTGTCTAGCAGGTGTAACATTTGTTAACTGCGCAACTACAATCGAAACATAATTCACTAACCCATACGACATTAGACAATATGAGAAAAATAGTAAAGCAGTAGTGAATAATACCAAGAAGGTATTAGTATTATTAGTTAGAAGATTAGCGCTAGTAATTGCCGGAACATCAGGTATGAAAAAAGGTATACCCGGTAAAAACGGTAGAGTAAAAGAAAAATTTAGCGGAATACCTAAGTGGCCTAAACCAAAGCTTGGTTTTATCGGAATAAGTATGCCCCAGCAGGCTCTAACCACTACTTTTAAAAGTTGTTCAGATAATATTTGATCTATTAACAAGAAGAAAATTAATAATATTGTTGGCTGCATAACGTAGCTAAATAATGTTGATAGCCAGTTATCGTAAAGGCTTTTAGTTTTTTCAAATAACATTAATATTATAAAAAACGGCGCTAAAGAGATCATTACGGAAAGACCTATAAAGGCTATAATATAAGCGATTATAACTTCTAATATTGCCCTAAAATAAAGTATAAGCCCATAGATAGTCATAATAGCTATAAATGTTAAGCCGGTGTGAATTTGTAAAAGCTGAATAAAAAGTAATCCCCAAATTCTGCCGTTAGTATATTTATCAAATATTGGATCAATGAAACCGAAAGCATTTGCTTGTGAGCTACTAGCTCCTACGACATTTCTAAAGAAATAATCAATACCATCTAAAAATGCACTAAATAAATATTTATTAAAAAAATCCCAACTTTCTGGTTGAAGCAAAAAAGCTACTATAGTTATTTTAAATATCCTGGTTACAACCTCTTGTGCTGTTAGCTTTAAAGCTCCCATTACAAACATTAAACCGAATATAACCACATAAAGCGTTAAAGATGCTTTAGCAATATTTTGCACCGCTGAATTACCGATTAACTTACGATAAAAAGTTTCCGTAAGTTCTCTAAATTGATCAGTAATAGGTTTTATTGCTTTATTATAAACTATATCAGAAAACCAAGTGGTGCCGGTATAATTAGCATAATCTACGGAAATCGCCCCCTGTATATTATTAGTAGTATCAATCACCCTAAGCCATAAATAACCGTCTTGATAGGCATCAACTGAAAAATCCTGATCTACCTGAGTTCCAGAGGTTGAGGCGTCCGGTAACGTGCCGCTAGGTGCTATAATATATTCCACTTTTATATTACTTTGATCGACAATACTAACTGGGCTATCGCCGTTACCTATTTCAACAATCATTGCGTAACGCCCAAAATACAAAAAGCTAGCAGACCAGTCAGTCGTGTTAATGTTAGTCGTAAAGTTAGTAAAATCAGGAAATTTACTCACCCAGTTGCTCATTAAAATTGAACTACTAAACATACCAGAAGGAGTCCAATCAGTAACAAAATCGAGGTTACCGCCACTAGTCGCTTTATAATATATAAAACTATTTTGTGTGTTACTTGAATTAACAAAATTTGCATCTCGGGCTTTTATAGTTGTACCGCCTATTTTTATTTCCATACCTCGCCCTTGATCATAATAGCAAGTAGGGCTAGTATTAATATCAGAATTTGACGGGCATGACTTTAAAGAACCCATTAAATTTTGTACCGCGCCGATTGCCATAGGTTTACCGACCAATGCCATATTATCGGTAGTTTTATATTTTGTAGCTTTTGCGCTTCCTGTGCAGAAGCTTTTTCTTTCAGGGTCAATAAGGTCGCATATAGGTGCTGCAGAAGAGTAAATTATTCTATTATCGTAATTACCGAGATTACTTTCGGTATAAAGAGCGGAGGCGGCTAATTGATTAGTATCAAGCTCTTTAATTAAAATATTATCTTTAGTATTATTAGTGAAAAAATTACTTTTATTAACCAGACTAATATTTACTACATCGCCTATATTCACTGGAATTTTTAAATTGCCATTAGCGAAATTAAAATATTTTATATAATCAGGCATTTTAGTAAATGCTAGCGCTGCAAGATCTTTATCAGCCGGAATATTACCGTTAGGTGCAGTATTAAAGCCTACGAAACCAGGCACTTCAAACTTGTTGGTAGTGTAATTATAAGTTTTTATAAATATTTGAGGACTGTTAAATCTTGGATCTATTCGGTATAATACCAAGTATCTGCGAGGCTTGGGAGTAATCCCTATAGTAGACCAGTTAAATTTTATTAATTTACCTTTCTCAACATTATTAGTGGAAGCTTGCCACTTTCCAGAATTTACCATATTAAGGGATGCCTTACCCCCCTTAAACCCAGAAAATTGTGGAACTTCCAGGCAACCAAATACACTTTTTAATCCTGAGGGGCTAGCTGACATCCACGTAAATTTATCATCGGCTTTAACCGACGATACGGTAAATAGCATCAATAAAACTAACCCTTTAAGAATTTTTATCATATTGTAACTTTTGTTTTTAGTATATTGTCGCTTTGTGCGAGCGTTGTTGTGCTATCAGAATTCGTTATTCGAAGCGGAGCTTCGTTGCGCGGCTCTGATGTCATTCCCATGAAAGGGGGAATGACATTAACCGCTTTTTAAAAGCCACACAACAATGTTACCCCAGCGTAACATTATCACTTATCCTTCTTTTCTCCACCGTTACTTTCTGGTTTTTTATTTTCCGGTCCGGCCTTACGATTCTTTTGTGCCTTATCTAAAGTGCTATTGCGAGTTTCTAACCTTTTCTTAGCTGCTTGGCCAATTTTATCACGTGATTGTTTATCCATTCCCACTTGTTTTAATGCTCCGCTTTCGCCAGCATTTGACATTGCGGCGCCCATACTTGTTGCTGAAGGCCCGGCGGCACTTGTTAATTTTGCTGTCATCTCGCCCGCTAATTCTACATAACCGTACATACCGTAAGCAATAATGACTAATGCAATCATATGTTGCATATTAACCCCCATCATACCGGAACGATAATCCATTCCCCACGGAGCAAACCAATTAATGCAGAAAATAGGTACATCGAGTAAGGCTACAGGAAGAATAGTACCTATAAAGGGAATTTTTATAGGTATAGCGCATTTCCAGCAAACGCTATATCCTAGAACAAAATCTAAATAAATCGTGAATAATTGAGTCAGTACAATAATACCTGCCATCATAATTACCGGTTCAAGCATATATCTAAATGTAAACCTTACCCAATTATCAAATAAATATCTGGTAAAATCAAATAACATGAAAGTAAGGAATAAAGGAGCTATACCGATTAATATACAAGTTGCCATAAAAGCCATAATATAAACCGCAACGGCTCTTAAAGCCGTAATAATTACAATTACTAAAGCGATAAAAACAATAATAAAGTAAATTATTCCGCTAAGTCCTAAAGAAAGCAGAGAGAGTAATTGAGCAAAAAATGTTTGACTAAAAAATATCTTGCTCATTACTGCATCTAAAAACATAAACGGATTAGAAATTTTATTAGTAGATGTAAATAGGCTATAGCCGCTCATATTAGAAATGATTTCATCGGAAAAACCGGTAATCGCATTAAAGAGATAATTATTGAAAAATCCAAAGGTACTCTCATTCATCAATCCGCTAACAATAGCAATTTTTATTAGTCTAATTACTAATTCTTGTTGATTGATTTTTACAAATCCAAGTAAATACATTGAGCCGAAAAGCATTATGTAAAGGATTAATATTGCTTTAATATAGTTAAAAAAGTTGGTACATGAAGAAGTATCACCTCCATAACAAACCATATTCCGGAAAATTTCTTCAGCAGCGTTTTGGACCCTAGTTTTAAATAATTCAAGTAAAGGTGTCATTACTTGAATAGTGAAACTGCCTACTTGCTGTGAAGTCATGAATTTTATCGTATAACTGCCTTCACTATCCGAGTAATCTTTCTGGTCATTTAAAATTTTCATCCATACGTAACCATCACCGCTCGCAGTAATTTTTGCCTTACCATCGCTATCAACATTGATTCCTGTAACCGAATAAGATTTACCGCTAGAATTTGGACTTTGGCCAGCCGGTACTGTTATATACTGCACTTTTCCGCGATCGCTAAAAACATCAGAGAAACTATTGCCATTTTCTCTATAACATTTGGTTTGTTTTATATTTAAAACATATCCTCCGGTATTTTTGTTAGCATCTTTTCCCGAAGGACTCCAAAGACGATATTGTAAATAGCTTGTCGGAACGTTAGTATTAAAAGGTATATTATATATAACTTTATAATTGTTACCATATTCAGCCGGTTTATCTGAAGGAGAAACAAAATTAGCAAATTGAGCGGTACCAATATTTTTGTCGACAGTACCAGAGGTATTCATTTGCCATATTAATCCTGTCGGACCTTTACCGCCGTTACCGTTAGCGGTATACCAGAAATATCTTTCATTTTGAAAAGCTCCTTTATTGCATATTTCCCCGTTCTTACCAGAACATTCCTCATCGGTTCCACCTATATAGACTTTATTTTTAGGGGCGCGATCGGTAACGCTATCGGGACAACCGCTAGGCGGAATATTAGCATTATTCGAGCATTGAAGAGCTGAATAGTCAGTAAATAATTTCCCGGTATCATCAGACCACAGAAATGTGAAACTCCCATCGTCTTTATAAGCTTCCGGAGCAGTACGTAGCTCCGCATTTGCCCAAAATGATAATGGATCGCATACTGCTGCATCGCAGCAATCAGAACTCCAAGATTCAAATATACATCCTGGACCACAGTGAAGAAAAATTTTGCAAGTACATTTTGTACGGTAATTTCCTTGATAATCATCCAACTTACAACCACTAACATACTCGCCTGAATAAACCGAATATCTGCCGCAGATTGGAGAGTAAGTATTGTATCCTTCAGCACAAGCGTTGTTATCTATAACCGTTTTACCGGTAAATTTATCTGTTAAATTATTGGAAGAACCGGGCGATATAGAAACTAAAATTCGGTCATTATTATATAATTCAGCAATATTGCGCCATTCGTCACTTTTTGCATCTAATATTAAAGATATAGGCAGCCTATCAACCTCGGTAATCCGTGGAATAGGTATTTGTTTACCAGTATCGTCCAAATTAGAATTAGCACCTGTTTTTTGTAAATTATCTTTTGGGATGTAAGCTCGACATAAACTGAGCTGACCAGTTATTTGTAATTGTAATACCTGTTGATCTTGAACAGATATATTAGTATTTAACCATTCTCCGTAACGGGCAGGGTCAGGAGTAAGCTGCATTGTACCATTAGATAGCATAGAAGTAACAGCATAGTTAGCATTAGCGTTAAGCGTAGAGGTGCTACTAACAGCATCGGTTCCGCCTTTGCCGTTTTCATCATACCTCATAAAACACCCGTTGCCCACGCTGACGGCTCCTATCATCCCAAGAGCTGCCAGGACAAAACAAACTAATAGTGCTATTATTGCGACTACTCCTAAAATTTTTAATAAACCTTGCATGTTATTCTACTTACCTCCTCCACTTGCTACAGAATCAGCAAGGCCACCGCTGCCACCACTTCCGCCTCCAGAGTCTCCTCCTTGTGGGCCACCGCTGCGTCCTGCTCCGCCTCCGGGTGCTGACATTGCTGGCGGCTTACCGTTTGCCATCTGAATCGCATCTTTAACAAAAACTGCTGCTTGTATTGCCAAGTTAACAATTTTAGTCGGACTTGCAGTGACCGAATCCATATTAGGCCCACTAGTTAAATCAGAAGCAAACCGTCCGATAGATTTTGAGAAATAATAAAAAATAATAGAAAAAACCAATACGCATACAAGCTCGGGCAGCACGAGCATATCCTTAGCAATTGATTTTACAGGAAAAAGTATTAAAAGACGTTCTTCCCACCCTTGACCACTATAATATTGTATTAGTTTATATCCTAGGCTGCTTTCGCATTGAGCAGCCTCAGTATTAGGCAGTCTTAATTCAAAAGTACTAAATTTAACATTACCAGCTGCATAATCATGCCTTAAAAATTCACAGTTTTTATATATTGCCGAGTCATACATGGTGAGTAACAATGCTATAAATCCTGCTATTACTGCCGGCTGTATAGCACAAGATAAACAAACTTTTAACCATGCATCAAAATAAGCTTTTGTTCTAGTAAATAAAATCATCGGAATAAATATAGGCGAGATATATGTCATAACATATATGGTAACCATGCATACTAAATAATGCGTTATAAAATATAAGACTATAGAGAGAAATATTATAAAAAATACTAAGCCACAGACAACTATTATAATATTTCCTGCCATAAAGAAGCCAAATATAACGGTAAAAAAGTTTAATGATCCTACGCTACTTAAAGAATTTGGGCTATTTGAATCAGGTGTGCCGATATCCGGTACAGGGCTAGTGTTAGTGGGAGGAGTGCTGGTAGAGAATGGCTTTAAAATTCCTTTTGTATCACGATTATAAAGTAAATTCACCCCAAAATAATAACCTATCCGACAATCAATAGAATCCCATAAAGCATAAAATTTATAACCAGCAGGATATTTTGAGGTATCAAACGTACATAATCCTCGTGTCCCCCCGGCATTAAAAACTATTTGAGCAAATTCCGGAGCGAATTCCGTTAGTAACGGTAATCCGTGTGTGAGCATACCGTTTTCTTGAGATAATTTGCCTCCTTGCGAGGTTATCGGACCAAGACCTACAGCAAAATAAACTACGAATAAAAATTTTATAACAAAAATTGCTATCTTATCGGGATTTGCGTAATCTTTATTTAAAATCATGTTGAAACCGAAAAACATGGTATAAAGAATTAATGCAGCACCGATAGCGTTTTTTAAATATCCTTGAAATATAGGAAATGAAGTAAGATTAGTTAAGCCGGCATTTTGTTCACTTGAAGAGCAGCTATTTTGTCTAAAAAATACTTTATCAAGACTTTCTTTTAAACAATCAACGGCAAGACCAGAAAAATTAAATAACGATTGACTTCGGCTTACCTTTAAGTAACAACTTGCTCCTATATTACTACAATTAGGGTCTGGGGGTGGTGGAACAGGAGCAGGGCTACTTAAAGTCTTACATGCTACAGGCATCGGACCTCTTGATGTAGGCATAAGTAAACATAAATCATTGCTCCCCCATCTTTTAACCGTTAAACCAATATCTTTTAATAACGGATTCGCTCCTAATTCTGGATTATTATCAACACTTAATTCGCTAAGTTTTTTAAAATCATTTTCTTTTAAAATATACATTGTACAAGGAGGGTTACTCCCTTCTTTATTTTTTATACAAAGTTTTAACGTAGGATCAGAGAGATCACAATTATCCTCAGGAGTTTTCATATCAATGCTACGGATTAAATAACCGTATGCAGTATTTTCTTCTAAATATCCATCGGGAGTAGTAGGTAAAGAAGAACAGGAATCACCAAAACCCCCAAAGCTGTTTAAATTAATAAACATTAAATAAACCATGATGAAAATTTTTGCAATTTTATGAATTTTCATTAGAACCGCTATCTATTTTTTTACTATTTGGACCGGCTCTGCCACCTCCGCTTTTTAATAATTCATCCTGTGCTTTTTCCGTCCTAGCTTGATTATCACGAATTTCGGCATTGCGTTTTTCCTGTGCTATGTAGCCTGTTTCTCCCATTTTCTTTTCATGGCTTTCTTGTTCAATTGTGCTTTTCTCTTGAGCTAAGCCATAAGATTTTTTTTCAGTAGAAATATTATCTTGTTTATCGTCTGTGATACTCTCCGTTCTACGTTCGATATTAAGTTGTCCTGATAAATCTTCAAACTTATCGGCTTCCTCGGTTCTCTTTATTCGCTCGCTCGCTTTTGGAGATTCGGGTAGCTTATCCTCTTCTTTTTTACTATCTGAGCTAGGTTGCGAAATTGTGATATCAGGTGATTTTAAACTTGCAGGCTCTGATATAGATGCCCTTATACTAGCAGGGACGTCGCTGTTATTATTGCCAGATGTTTCTTGAGTAGGAGAAAATGCTCTCGTGGCGCCAGGAGTAGAACCCCTATTACTGTTACTGCCTCCAGAGGTTGGAGTTGTACCGCCTGTACCTCCGCTACCGATGCTTAAGTCACTGCTACTATTTTCGCTTCCACCGCCGCTACCGCTATTTAAGTCGCTGCTACCACCAGCACCGCCTTTACCAGCGGCGGCGTCTCTTCCGACTCCTCCTCCTCCTTTAGCTATTTGATCTAATCCTTTTGTTGCTTGACCTGCTGCAGCCACTGCCGCCATACCGGCTTTAAAAATTGCTTGTGGTTTTATAGCAACATTCCGGAGAGAAACCCCTTCCGTCATATCAGCGGCAAATTCAGCCAGCTGACTGCTAAAATTATACATTAGATATAAAGTGAAACAGGCAGTAATCAGCGCTAAAACAATATCTTTGATTTTTTCAAAAATTACCTTAGGCGATATGAAGAACATCCCTGGGCCTAAAACAACACCCGATAAAAATTCGAATTTAGCTAAATATTTATCGGTATCAGTAGCTCCCGGTTTTTCCTTGACTATTTCGCTCACAATCTTTTTATCAAAGTCAAACATTGTTGAAAGAGGATTGTTTAACATATAACCCAAGCTATTCTTGCAGCTTTTCACATCGTCTTGGTTAGCATATTCCTCCCAATTATTATTGATATAAAATATTATAACATCTCGTGTAGCTGTTAAGCTGCCGGTTTGCATTACATTTTCTATACTATTAGATATTTTCGTATTATTATATTTGCATTTACCGTAAAAACCGAAGTCATAAACAGAGAACATAGTAATCATAAAAGTTGTTACAACCATAGGTTGTAACAGAAACGATATTAAGAGTTTAACCCATTGGTCAAAATAACTACGCGTATATGTAAATAAAAACATCGGTACGAAAAGAGGAGCTAAAATGCCAAGTATTACTATTGAGATCATACACATAACGGTAGAGTTAACCATAAATGCGGCAACCGAAATTACTAATAACGGATAGGAAAGGGCAATTGACACCAGTGTCATTTGTCCAGAGATTATAGCGGGAATTAATAAATAAATATATGGCGGTGCACTAAAGCTAAAAAAATCAAAATTTTTGAAGTCATGAGCTTTATACATATTTTCTACATATAAAGTGGACAGCATATCAAGCCCTAAATAATGTGCTACTCGGCAATCTAAGGCATCCCATAAAGCTATGTAAGCAATTTTACTATCATATTGAATATTAGAGGAGTTAAATTTACATAAATCAGATGGAGAAGCATTAATAACCCAACTAGCTAGGCCACTTATACCATTAAGTAAAAAAGGAAAAACAAACTGAATCATCCCGTCTAACCTATTATAGTTGGAGGTACTGCCGGGTGTTATATTGATTCCTATTGAGAAATAAGTAACAAATAACATTTTTAATATAAAATTTATAAATTCTGCTTTTGGAGGTACTTCTCCTGCGAGAATTATTTTAAAACCAAAGAAAATAACATATAGAGTTAAAAGAGCGGTAACTATTTTATGCATATTTACTTGAAACTGAAACAACGAGCTACTTTGTCTTAAAGACGAATTAACTACTTTATTCACATCATCAAAGCTACATACGTCTTTGCTAATAAGTAACCTTGCTGTCATTTCCTTGATGCATTCTATTAAAGGGGAGGTTATTACAACGGCAGTTTTAGAAGCATTATATGCTCGCTGATAACATCCTTCGCTGCCTGACGAATTACATTCGACTAATTGCAATGGGTCGGCAGGATTAGAAGTAGCTGAGTTGGTTCCGTTTATATCCATAAAGCTTGAATACATAGATTCCGGGAAAGGTTCCTTAACATATTTACACCCTACCGGTACATATCCAGTGAATCCTGGGGTCGATAAACATATACGATCATTTTCCTGAACAACTTTCCAGAATATTACGGGGAAACCGAAATCAATCAACGTGCCGCTGTCACCGGGTTTTTTATCTTTATATATCTCATGATAAGAGGCTGCCTTGCTTTCCCATGAATCTTTAATATCATCCCATGGATCTTTACCGGTAAATATGGATGAGGCGATAGCAATAGCAGAGTCAGCAATTGCCTGTGCTCTTACTTTAGCCAACGAAACGTTACTACACAAACCAAAAGTTAATCTAGGATCTTTAGAGTCGGCTCTATTATTTCGTGTACATTGCCCTCCTGGAAACTGAGGAATATTTTCTGCTTTTCCTTCTGCGCTATCAAATATTTCATGATTATTTATCTTAAGCTTTAAAAGTGTGTTCATGTAAAGCACGGGAGATACTAGATTCATTACCGCAAAAGTAAAAAACGGTGCAGGTATACAGGTATGAGAAAACTCAGAGCGTAATAAATCACCAATTCCCTGAGTTTCGCAGGTCAAGCTTGTCAGGGTATCAGTTATAGTGTCTATTGTATCCTTGGCATGGGCATTGATACTGAAATTTAATGTACAGCTTAATATTAAAATTTTAATTATAGTGCGGAGAAAAATTTTCATGAGGTAATGCTGCTCGTCCTCCCGAATTTATTTCGGGGCCTTTTTACAATATGTCCTGAAACAAGTTCAGAATGATTATAATTTTTCAAATTAATAAAATATCTATGCATAAATTAAGTTATAGTGATTTGGCTTCCTGGTAAAATACAGGTAACCATCTTTCTGGATCGTCACCGTATTGTTCTCTAATTTTATCAAGTAGTAAGACGGTTTCAACTCTACCGGATAAAACATTAATTATATTAGTCATGCCGTCTAAACTAACTTTAGCAACTACGGCATCAACTCCTTGCTTGATCAAAAAATAGCGAGTTGCTGGATCGGTAGTTTTGATTAAAGTATATTCACGTTGACTGAGCATAAAAGCACTGCGATAAATATCAGTTGCTTTAAGATTAGGCAAGAAGATTTGTGTAGCGGTTTGTTGTATCAATGTATCGCTAATCCTGCTTTTTGCCGCATCTTCCACACTTTGAGTAGCAAAAATTACAAAAGTATTTAATTTTCGTAAAACCTTTAGCCAGTCTTTAATTTTAGGTGCAAATACTGGATTATCAATCAATGCCCAAGCTTCATCTAGGACAAGCATTGTCCTTTGTCCGTCTAGAGAAATATTAATGCGGTGAAAAATATATAGCAATACCGGTGATAAACTAATCGGGTCTTTTAGCAACTCTGTCATATCAAAACCGAATACTCTAGCTTTTTGTAAATCAATACTATCTACTTCATTATCAAATATTTTTGCGTGCGAGCCTTTACCGACCCACATAGCAATACGGCTTGCTAAACTATCGGGCGTATCGATTCCTAAGAATGCTACGACATTACTTAATCTTCTGTCTTTTTTCTCAAGTCTAAAATTACCATCTACTAGTTGAGACAACACTTTATTATCTTGCGCAGTTATACTTTCACCGCTAGAAGTTACTAAAACCCTGAGCCATTCTAAGATAAAAGTTCTATTCTCACTATTATCTTCTAATTGTAAAGGATTAAAATTACATTTTACTCCTGGGTCAATCATCGTATAAACACCATTTAACGCACGGATAAATATTTCTGCCCCTTGATCTTTATCAAAAAAGAACATACGAGGCTTAAATTTTTGTGCTTCGGCGCATAAAAAGTTCATTAAGACTGTTTTACCTGCGCCGGTGGGGCCAATAATTAAAGTATGCCCGACATCTCTTACATGGAAATTGAAATAAAAAGGTGTTCCTGAAGTAGTATCAAAAACTGTAACATATTCTCCCCAATGATTATCCTTGATCTTACCTAACGGGTAATTATGTTGCGATGCAAAGCTAGCCATGTTTAAAGTATTGATAGTAGACGTACGAACTATATATTCCATATTTCCGGGTAATTGTCCCCAATAGCTAGGCTCCATATTAATTTTTTCTCTAATCGGCTGAATACCGGAATTAGAAAGTTCAACTGCTGCCATTGACAATATATCTTCTAAAGCTTTGGCACTATTCGCTGAGCATAAAAGTGATAAATGATGTTCGCCGAATCCTATATCACCGCTGGTTGCCATATCGAGTGCTTGGGAAATCTCGGCAACTTGCGATACTGCTTTATCGCCGGATTGAATCATACGATTTTGTTGTAGTTGCATTTTACCTATTGCGACCGTTCTGTTAGCAAAAACAAAACTTTGAGTCATAACAAATTCAAAAGGCATTTGCAAAAAACCGTCAAAAATTCCTGCCGATGTAGAAGGGCCGTATTCAAGAACACTTAAGATACCGGCGTATTTTTTACCGACCGGACTTCTCGATTCAATTGATCTAGAGCCAAAAAATAACCTATGGGTAGCTATATGTTGATCAATAGGTCCTCTCGGTAAAGCAACCGGCCCCGGAGAATCGCCGCAATTTACGAGAGAAGAAAGAAATTCCAAAATTTCACAATAAGAACCATTATCGGTTTTGCGTGTGCCGAGCAATTTGGCTCCGTAGCTTCTAAAAGTATTCACTATTCGAGTAGACATTTCTTGAAGGTTATCCTTCATCTCCCTCATGTCATTTTCCCAGGCAGTTTTATTAGATTTTTGTCGTAATTTCTTAATAAAATACTCAACGATAGCAGCGCCGCCAGTGTCGGGCCTATATAAAATGCTAACATATAGCTCATTAAAAAATGATCTAGCGCCGGCATGTTTTTTTCGCCATTCAGCTCCTAAATAAGTTATAAAATCATTCGGGATTTTTACAGTCGGATCGTATGTAAATTCAGTATCATCAAATATCACGGCTTTGCGTCTTCTAATAATATGGAAATACATTACGATATTACCGGAGGACATATTTTTTAATAAAGCATTTCTGATATTCTTTTTAATATCTAAATCCTCATCGTCAGCAGTTTCAAAAGAAAAGCCATTTATTTTTACGACTTGCAAAAGTTCATTATTTTTAGTGAGGATAGTATTACTATCCCAATGGCATTTATAAGGAATAAAATGAGAAGTTGACTTTTCTTGTTTAGCTTTTGATTCTTTGGCAGCTTTAGTTTTAAATAACTTCATTATTTAACCTGAATATTTTTATATTCTATTAACCTGAAAATTTGTTATGCCTTAGCTTGCTCAATATTGTGCGAACGTTTAAATAAAGAGGTAAAAATTCTTTTATACCGCGGCTTGACCCCTCACAACAATACTACACTCAAGCGCTATACGAATTTGCTCCGTAATAAAATTTATTAGGGCATTGGCTAGTTCTTGATAATTTATTTAAATAGAGTTCTATAAATCTCGGTTCTTTAAAGCATATAACATAACCTATTAAGTGCAAGATTCCTGCCATAAATAAAACAGAAATTCCATTATTCCAAATAAATAATGTCATAGACGTGATCATATTTAATGCCGCAAATTTTATGCTTACCCCAAATATCATCGCCGGTCTTGTAAGCCCTACAAATAAAGGATCAGATGATAAATTACCCGCCATATATTACCTATTCTTTGAAATTATTGTTTATGTTCCGTAAACATAGTAAGCAGTACTGAATTTGGAGTAGTACTATTCACAAAATGTACACAACCTATATTATTTTCGATCGCATTAATTGCCGCTTCGATTAATTCCCTCTTTATAATATTATTATTATCGTTTAACATTGACTTTAATATATTAATATCTTGTATTTTTGTATCTAATGCAAGCGAGTTTGGTAACTCATGTGGAAATATTAAATGATCTGCACTTAAAGCAGAAGAAATTACGGCACTCGTCATATCCGCATCTAATAAATGTGTGTTTTCTTGATCATCATTGGCAATCGGTGAGATAACGGGTATAATATTGTTATCTTCAAAATTTAACAATATTTCAGGGTTTATTATTATCGGCTCACTTACAAAGCCGATATCTATAACATCATGATTTGCCGCTCTTCTATGTGATAATTTAGATTTTTTAGCTTGAAGTAAATTAGCATCTTTACCGGAAATACCAATAGCATAACATCCTGCACTGCAAAGCTTTGAAACAATAAGCTTATTAACGTAACCGGATAAAATCATTTCCGTGATAATAGGATTATTATGAGCTATTGTGCTTATTTTATCATTAAGATTATCATCGATTAATGACTTTAACGGCGAATTTTCTAAATCGAAATGATCATGTACTATGGATATTTTAGCACCGCACATCTCAAGTAATTGCACAGATTCAATAAAAGCTGAGAATAACCCGGCATCATTAATAATTACCGCAGGTAATTTTAATACTATAATCTGATCTTTAATCTTATTGCTATTCCTTATTATCTCTTTAATTGTAATAATATTTTTTAAAGAAGGAATATTTTCAATTTCCTTTTTCTTACAGTTTGATGCATTTTGCCAAACTAAGCTTAACTTCTCTTGCACCTTCCTTACTCCTGCTACTTACATACATTACATTACATGAGTAGTTTAAAGTTGCAAGAAAATTCTGTGCTTCTGTCAAAAGCTTTTTGGGATGAGTTGCTTTATCCGACTTAGTAAAAATAATTTGAAAATCTCTATTGTAAGAAAGCAATAAACTAGCGACTTTCTTGTCGTGTTCTTTTATTCCTCTTCTTGAGTCAATTAATAAATTCACTAATTTAAGGTTAAGGCTGTTTTGAAGGTAATGAGCAATTAATATTTCCCATTGATTTTTAACAGAGAGAGGAACGTTTGCAAAACCATAGCCGGGAAGGTCAACTATAATAAGCTTTTCCGCTAGATTGAAAAAATTAATTTGTTGAGTACGTCCGGGGGTATTGGAAACCTTAGCAAGGCTTTTATTATTGCATAAAGTGTTAATTAAACTTGATTTACCGACATTTGATTTACCAACAAAGGCAATTTCCGGTAAAGAAAAATTAGGGATCTGACTGGGACGCATCGCTCCGGCAATAAATTTTGCCTCCTGACGAAAAAGTTTAGTAACTTTATCAATACTCATAATAATATTTGCGTTTTTATAATGATGCTGTTCTAGGTTAAGTGACGACTTGGTAACTATTTAATATAAACAGATATTTATACTAAACTTATTTAATAGACTAGTTAAATCCTTATATATTTGTGGCGGTCTGAATGGTCACAGCCATGTCGTGGCTTGCCGTAAGGAATCTTTATTAATTTTCGAGCTGTGTAGCAACTCCTCGTTTTTACACGAATGATATCATTTATTCAATAACAATATTACTACCAATTAATTCGCTACTAATTCATTTTAACATACTTATACAAAAAAGCCATTTAGGTTCTGTGAACAAAATTTAAATTAATCTATTTTAGTTCTTTTTTGCTGCAAATTATAAGATTTTTTTGAAATATGAATAACTATTCCTACAAAAATTTTATTAATTTTCGCTAAAAAATATCTTAAAATATAAATAACTTAAATTTTGTTTACAGAACCTAGATTAATTCAAGTTATCTAAAACCGGAATTATTAGATTTTGTAGTAAGTTCTAGCCATTCTTGTTCATCGATAATTTTAATATTTAACTCTTTAGCTTTTTTTAATTTACTACCAGCATCTGCGCCTGCAATAACTAAGTAGGTAGAAGACGACACGCTAGCCGTAACTTTTGCTCCTAACTTCTCTGCTTGCGCTTTTGCTTCAGCTCTTGAAAGAGTGGGGAGGGAGCCGGTAAATACTAATATTTTGCCGCTCAAACTACTTTGTTTAATTTGCTCTTGATACTCTTCGATATTTAATATCTCGCCAAGCTTACGGATAAGGTCAATATTTTCTTTAACATCAAAAAAATCAATTATATCTACTAAAATTTTATCACCGACACCTTCTAAATCATTTAATTTTTGATAAATAGCTTGATCACCTTCAGCAAGTGACGTCATTTGCGTTATAAAATTATTATAAGTTTGGAATTCTTTAGCAAGTAGCTTGGCAGTTTGTTCGCCGATATGTCTGATACCTAAAGCATATATAAATCTTGCAAGACTAACATTTTTTGATTTGTCAATACTAGTAAAAAGATTCGAGACAGATTTTTTGCCCCATCCATCCATATTTTCAAGTTTTGTTAAACTAGCATCATTTCTATCTTTTAAGAAAAAAATATCAAATGGATTGTTGATTAATCCTTTATCTATTAAAAACTCTACTTGCTTTTTACCGAGTCCGTCGATATCCATAGCATTTTTTGAAACAAAATGGCGAATCCGTTCATAATTTTGTGCCGGACAATTTAAATTATCACATCTGATTATTATTGTCTCTGCTTCATAATGAAGAGTAGAGTTGCAGGAAGGACAAAATTGCGGTGGCTGTATTTCTACGGCATCTTCAGAACGTTTAGTAAGGTCAACGGCTGTAACCTGCGGTATCACATCGCCCGCGCGTTGCAAAAATACATAGTCGCCCACCCTAATATCTTTTCGAGCTATTTCCTGGTAATTATGTAATGTTGCTCTTGCAACTATCACTCCGCCAATTGATATAGGCTCAAGCTCGGCTACTGGCGTTAAAGTTCCTGTTCTGCCAACTTGCACGGTAATAGATAATAATCTTGTTTGCCCAATTACGGCAGGGAATTTATGAGCAATAGCAAATCTAGGACTTCGAGCAATGAAGCCCATACGAGCCTGCAGAGAAAAATCATTTAATTTATACACTACTCCATCTACTTCATAAAGTAACTGCTCTCTATTAGTTGTTAAATATTCATAAAAAGCAAATATTTCATCTTCTGTATTAGCTAATTTTCCGAGTTCATTAACGTTAAAGCCAAATTCCTTAAGCTTTGCCAATAACTCATTTTGTGTATTCGCGAATCTTTCACTAGTTTCGCCTATCGCATAAACAAAATATTTTAGCGGTCTAGATTTAGTGATAGCCGCATCAAGCTGACGCAGTGAGCCGGCAGCTGCATTACGTGGGTTGGCAAATCTATCTTTATCTAGCAATTCTTGCTGCTCATTTAATATAGCAAAATCTGCTTTATCAATATAAATTTCTCCTCGTACTTCCAATTTTGCAGGTGCATTGACGATTTTATGAGGAAAATTTTTGATAGTTTTAATATTAGCTGTTATATCTTCGCCGATATAGCCGTCGCCTCTCGTTGCGCCTGTTATAAGTACCCCGTTTTCATAACTAGCGGCAAAAGATAATCCGTCTATTTTAGGTTCGCAAAAAATAGGTGTAAACTCATCTAACCGTAGAAAATTCTTTATTCTAGTGATAAAGACTTTAACATCATCTTCGTCAAAAGCATTGCCAAGCGATAACATTGGCATACTATGCTGAACTTTAGCAAACTTACTTTGAACGCTACTGCCTATCTTTTTACTCGGGCTGTTTTCTAAAACTAAATGAGGAAATTTTTGTTCTAAGGTCAGATTTAGATTAAATAATTGATCATACTCAGCATCAGACACTAAAGGTGCATCTTCCATATAATAAGCATGATTATATTTTTCTATTTTAGCTGCTAACTCTTTTAGCAGCTTACTTGCTTCTGATTCTGTGATTAAGTCTATATTTTGCATTGATTAGGTATTTACATTTTTTCAGCAGTTTTTTTAATAGACTTCTTGCATAACGTAGCTAATAAGGAGGAATTTGAAGGAAACACGGAACGCAGCACCGCAGCGTACTCTAGTGTACGTGAGGATGCGAGTACCGGCTTGACGTACAAATTACCCTTAGAAGCAAGTTATCCAAAAAGTCTAATTTAAACCTAGCCATAATTTAAGTGCATTATCCAATTGAACTAATTCACTAAATGAAAGTTTACCAATTTTTTTATCAATCTTTTCAGATTTAATGGTAACGATTTTATCGACCATAATTTGTGATAGCGAGCAAAGACCGGTTAATTGTGTAGAAGCTAATGAAAGGCGAAATAACGGTGCATCTACTAAATGCGTTGTTATAGGACAAAGCGTTATACTAGCATGAGTCGGATTAAATAGATCAGCTTGAACAACAACAGCGGGTCTTGGTTTACCGTAATCTTCACTTAGTGCGCAAGTTATAATATCTCCTCTTTCCATTAAGAATTCCACCCTTCTTGGTCAGTATTTATTTCCCATAAATTAGCATCCAAATCTTCTTGCTTACTAGCTAACAAAGATTGTTGTTTAGCTTCTTCTGCTAGATTTGGATGTTCTAGTTGCTTAAGATATATACGTATTGCTTCACTAATTAACCAGTTCTTACCACGATGCAAATCATGAGCTGCCTTTTCAAGTTTTTTACTCAAACTTGGCTCTAAACGAATGCTGGTTATATTACTTTTTGTCATTTTTATCTCTAAATAATAATATTAATTTTACTGTACCACAAAGTATTACATATTGCATTATATTTTTTAATTATTTACTTAGCTTTCAAGAATTGGATTTCTTCCTCCTATTAATTAACCCAATTAAAAACCCGCTAGAAGTGATAATAACCCCCAGCCAGATAAAGCTTATCATGGGTCTATAATATATTTTAGCATGAATTATATCATTATCTATATTACTTAAAACAGCGTAAAGGTCATAAGTCAAATAAGAATAAATATCACTTTCCTGTGATAGGGTTTTCTCAATTATGTAAAACCTATTTTCCGGTTTTAATATAGTAATTTCTCCGGCTCCATCCTCAAGCCAAAATTCGGCAATTTGTCGATAATAATTTTCTCCCTGCGAAAATTTAATATTTTGTAAGGTTACTTTAAATTCTCCAAGTATCTTGCTCTCGCCGACTAAGCCGGTGAAATCGACTTCGCTTTGTAATAGTGAATTAATAGTAATACTAAAGGCAATTAGGGCAAAACCGAAATGTCCTAAAAATACTGCAGCACTAGTTACTTTTAAAGCTTTTTTAAAATATGCAGTTCTATTAAGTAAAAAATTAATGTTATGTAGCATCAAAAAAACAGAGGCTACTATAATTGTTGCTGAAATAAGACCATATTTTACTTTAAAGGAAATAGGGTAACATATTACCAAAGAAAGTAATAAAATTATAATATGTTTTTGTCTAGAGCTGTTAGTAGTAAAGAGACCAGCAATAAAAAGAATCGGAATAACGAAAATAATAAAATTATTAACAAAAAACTCTTCATTAATAATGACCGGCTTATCATCAAATAAAGAGTAAATTACCGGATAAAGAGTAGCGCTTATTAATATGACTAAGCTTGTTAGAAAACAGATATTGCCGAGAATTATACCTTTTTCTTTGATGTCATACCGTGGCTTGGCTACGGTATCCAGAAAATCCTTGATAAAAAGACTGGATACCGTGGCTTGACCACGGTATGACATTAGTCCAAGCGAGCCAAGCGCAATCATTATAAATATTGTCAGTAAATAAGCTCCTCGCTCCGGTGATGCGGCAAAAGAATGAATAGACGTAATAAAGCCGGAACGGACTAAGAAAGTACTAAATACTACTAATAAAAAAGTAATAATCGATAAAATTATTGTCCAGCTTTGCATCCGAGCTGTTTTTATCGTCACTAAAATTGTATGATGAAGAGCAATAGCCGATAACCACGGAAATAATGAGATATTTTCTACCGGATCAAAAAACCAGAATCCTCCCCAACCAAGCTCTCTATAGGCCCACCATGATCCAAGTGCAATGCCGATAGTCGTAAATAAAATACCGATATTGGCAAAAGTTCTTAGTAACTTTATGTCATTCTCCGCCTTTCTGTCGCTTCCGTTGTTCTTGTCATTCCCATAAAGACGAGAACTCAATAAAGTTATACATGCCCAAGTGAAAGGCACTACATAGCTAACATATCCTAAATATAATATAGGGGGGTGGATGCTAAGGGCAATGTCTTGTAGCATCGGGTTTAATCCTAGCCCTTGTTTGGGGGCAAACGAAAAAGCATTAAATGGGTTAGAAGTAAAGTAAATAAAACTACCGAATAGTAATTGTATTAGCGATAAAATGACAATAGCTAGCTGCTTGCTTTGTTTATCGTGAATTAAGGATACATAACAACAACCGATAATTTGTAATAAACATAACCATAGTAAAATTGAACCTTCATGGCTTGACCAGCTGCCGGCAATTTTAAATAACAACGGTTTTATGGTACTGGAATTTAAAAAGACCGTTTGTAAAGAGAAGTCGGATGTAACAAAACTATAAATTAAAAAGATAAATGATAATAAAGTAGCGATAACGCTAAGGTAGAAGAAGAGAAGCATTTTGATGTCATTCCCGCGAAGGCAGAAATCCAAGCTTACTTTGTCATGCTGAACTTGTTTCAGCATCTCATTGTTAGTAGATCCTGAAATAAATTCAGGGTGACTAGAAACGTTTTTTCTGGATTCCCGCTTTCGCGGGAATGACAGAAAAGATACAAACAACAAAACAATTGCTCCACCGCTTGCAAGCATAGCAAGTATTTGGAAAAAATTACCGATATCACTCACCGTTAATTGTTCCTTCGCTTGCCGGTAAAACGGTGATTTTTACGCTTTCAATCTTATTGGCTATTTTTTTGTTAATAACGATACGTAAATTGAATATTTCTATTACTTCGTCTTGACTTGGGATACGTGCAATTTTATGAATAATTAAACCAGCAATAGTATTTGCGTCATTATCCGGTAAATTCCAATCTAGTTCCCTATTAATATCTCTAATAGTAGTGGTGCCGTTAATTATAAATTCAGAATCGGATTGTTTAATAATTTCATTATTATGACGATCATGTTCATCGGTAATATCTCCGACAATCTCTTCTAAGATATCTTCAAGCGTAATAATACCCTGCAAATCACCATATTCATCGACAACGCAAGCAAAATGATTGTTACGTTCTCTGAAAGCCTGTAATTGGTGAACGACCAAGGCATTTTCCGGAATAAACCAAGCAGAAGTTGCTAACTCTTTAATATTAATTTTTTTTGCATCATTATTATTTTCATATAAAGCACGTAGTAAATCTTTTAAGTGAAGAATACCAATTATATTGTCTCTATTATCTTGCCATAAAGGTACGCGAGTATTTGAACTTAAAGCTAAAGCATTTTTTATTATTATTTCGGTAGGTAAATCTATATTGATAGCAATAATATTACTTCGATGAGTCATAATTTCTGATACCGTCATATTTCGGATATTTAAAATCCCTCCTAACATATTACGATCGGACTTATAAACATTTCCTTCTTGATGGTAATGCTCAATCACTCCTCTAACTTCTTCCGTACCAGATATTTGAGATTTTAAGTTAATACGAAATATAAAACAAAATATTTTTGTAATATAATCAAGAGCAGCATTAATAGGCCTTAGGATTTTTAAAAAAATTATAATAGTCGAAGCCATAACTAGTGTTAGTTGTTCAGCTTTAACCACTGCTATTGCTTTTGGTACCACTTCCCCGAAAACGATTATTATAAAAGCCATAACTGCCGATGCGACTATTGTGCCGCTATATCCAAGAAAGCTAATGAATAATGAAGTTGCAATAGTAGTACAAACAGTGTTAATTAAGCTATTGCCGATTAATAAAGCCCCAATAACTTTTTCCTTTTTTTTAAGAACATCTAAGGCTAGCTTGGCACGTTTATTGCCTTCTATTTTAAGTTTATGGATTTTTCCTGGAGAGGATGCGGTAATAGCAGTTTCCATAGCGGCGAGAAGTGCAGATATACACATCATTATAGCAATAATGATTACTAATAATGTAGTCATTTTTTTGATACGGATGTAAAGTTGTTATGTGTAATTATATTCATAATAAAAATTTTACCTAATGTTTTTTTTATTATTATAAATTATTACCCTCGAGTTCGTTCCTTGCTACTGCTGCTATTAATACGAGATATAAAACTTGAATCTGAATTTTGCATTTTATGTCCTATTTCTTTAGCTTGTTGTTTTGTTAATTCTTTAGTTAGTATTTCTGCGTGAGATTTTCTTAAGTTAGCTCCTGCTCCTTTAGATTGTTCGGTAGAAAGAATTTCCTGACCTTTAGCATATTTTGTTAAGTTATCGCATACAAATACCCCGCAGTCATAGGCATTTTCTTGTTGTTTTGTTTTTAAATCTATTATTATTGCTGTCGGCTCCACTTTTTTAATTAAATTTAATAATCCAGGTCTATTATCTATAGGATTACCCATAGGATCATTATAAGTAAATGTTACCTCATCGTTTTCTTTATTGTAAGTTGCTACCATACCGGTCCAGTGTTCCCCTCCGGTCTCAATAGGAATAAGTGAGTAGTCTTTTCCTTCTTCCTTCATTGTTTTTACTATTTCTGAAAGCATCGATTCTTTTAAGTCATCTGGCCATGCTAGCGAGAGTTGTTGGATAATTACTTTATTGGGTTCATCTAAAGAATTTTCTAAAATCTGCCTTATATTATCATCAGTATATAAATAATTAGGTTTAACTACATCATTTATTGAAGAGGTAAGAGCTAATGATTCTTTGGAAGCAGTGTTCGCTTCACTAGCTTTCTCTTGTGTTGTATCATTTACAAGTTGCTGTTCTACTCGCGCGGATTCTGCTTGCAATTTTGTAATACCTGTTTCTTCCTGAGCAGTTTTGTTAGAAGGAGGCATTAATTGTGCTTCCGGTTTTTTAGATTCTTGATATAATTGCTCTTGTTTTTCTTTTACTATTTCTGTTTTAGGAGGGAGTGGGTTTATTATCGGCTTAGCTTCCTCTTGCTTCTTGCCAAATATTTTTTCTCTAATTGCTCCAACTATTTCTTTAAAATAATTAAAAACTTCTCTAAAAAAGCCGGCAGGTTGTGGTCTATATTCTTCAACTATTTCTTGCTTTATTTCTTCCGGTATAGGTGGCGGGTTTCCATTAAGAGTATTAATATTAGGATGGCTAGAAGGTGATTGATCGTTATCGCTCGGTAAAGTAGGATTCATATCTTTCTCCATATTAATGGGTTGCTGTAAAATTTTTGATACTAGCGTATTTGCATTTAATATAGTTTGAAGGTTAGAAGTTTTTTCTTTCGCTATAAATCCGTCAGAAACCGCTAAACCTTGATCTTGTGCATTGGCAAAAAATACATGATTTACGTTTGGTAAAAGCTTCTTCCAGATATTTTCTAGCTCGGTGTTTGGAGACAGGGTTTTATAATTATTAAATGTAAAAGAAGTTTTTGCACCAAGAATTTGAGAATTTTTCAAATCTTTTAACCCGATTATGGGAAGACGGTCATTTGAAGAAAATTGAATATTAAATATCCGAGGTTGAGCATTATTATTTACAGAAACTAATGCTCCCATAATACGATCTTTATCCGGTAGGTCATTACTTGCATTTGCTTTAAGAGAGACAACGGATACGTCTTGTTCATATCTTAAGGTATTTATTTTTTGCAGCATTATATCCGCACCGCCTAAAGAAAGAGTAAATATTGTAGAAATATTTTCCTTTTGCTTAGTCATTAATTATCCGTAATCACCATTAAAAAATTTAAGTATGATAATTTTTTGAAACTAAAGCAAGTAGATATTGTTATTGGGAGAGGGTATTGTTGGGTGGATACCCTCAATCGTCATTGCGAGGAGGGACGTAGTCCCGACGTGGCAATCTAAGAAAAAAATAGCTAAAAATGCTATGAAATTTATTATTTCTAGATTGCCATGCTCCTTTCAGTCGCTCGCAATGACGGCTGAAGTATCCACGTAACTAAACTACTTCAGCTACCCACGTGGATGCGCTTTAATTTTTAATGCTCCGTGCTTTAGTTCATATATTTTATCCATCTTATAGGCTATTTCATGATTATGTGTGACCATAATAATAGCAGTATTCTGTTCTTTTGCCACTTTAACAAGTAAGTTAAACACTTCATTAGTGGTTTTAGGATCGAGGTTACCGGTCGGTTCATCCGCTAGAAGGATTTTAGGTTTGTTAATTAAGCTACGAGCGATAGCCACACGTTGCTGCTCGCCGCCGGATAATTCGCCCGGCATATTATGTAGTTTTTTAATTAAACCAAGGCTTTGTAATATCTTCTCTGCTTCTTTTTTTGCTGTTTCTTCATTATCACCCGCAATTAGCCGAGGTAAAATAATATTTTCAAGAGCGGTAAAATCTTTAAGTAAATGGTGTTGCTGATAAATAAAACCTAAATGATGCAGGCGGATTAGGTGAGGTTTTTTTTGCTCGGCAGCTTGTATAATAACCTGCCCGTTTGTTGGATTGTCAAGCAGCCCTGCAATATGTAGCAAAGTCGATTTACCGCTGCCGGAAGAGCCGATTACCGCAATTAACTCACCTTCATTGATAGTTAAATTAAGATCGTCTAGCACTCTGATAAGAGTGTTTCCCTGCTTATATTGTTTTGAGATATCCTTTAAAATTAAAACATTTTTACTCATATCTTAAGGCATCCACAGGATTTAATTTTGAAGCTTTATAAGAAGGGTAGAGAGTAGCTAAGAAACATAATATTATTGATAAGGAAGAAATTAATACTATATCTTCTATTCTTACCTCTGATGGCAAAGTATATAAGAAATAAATTGCGGCTTCAAAAAGTTTGGTACCAGTTATTTTTTCTAAACAGGTTTTAATAGCTTGAATATTATAGGAAAAACCAGTGCCGAGTATTACGCCGAGTATAGTGCCGAGCAGACCAATAAACATCCCGTTACAAATAAAGATTATCATTATTTGCTTAGTGCTTGCGCCAATAGTTCGGAGTATCGCAATATCTGAAGTTTTGTCTTTGACTAGCATAAACAGGCTTGAAATAATATTAAATGCGGCAACCGTAATAATTAAGGAAAGAATAGTAAACATTGCTATTCGCTCAACCGCTAGCGCACTTAAAAATTGTGAGTGTAATATTTGCCAACTAGTTACCCTTACGTCGTTACCTAGTAACTGTTGTACTTTGTATGAATATGCTAAAGCTTGATCGGGATATGAGGTATTTATTTCAATAAGGTTAATATTATTATCGAGCGATAAAAAATTTTGTGCAGCTTCTAGAGGCATCAAGATAGTTGCGCTGTCATAATCATACATACCACTAGTAAAAGTAGCGATAACTTTAAATTCTTTAGATCTTGGCATACTACCGAAAGCCGTTGAAATTGCGTTCGGTGAAATTAATTTAAGCTTATCACCGGCATTAACTCCTAAATTGCTTGCTAGTTCGCTTCCCAAAGCTATAACATTTTTGCCATGAAAATTCTCAAAGCTACCAAAATTGACATTTTTTAAAATCTCGTTTTTCACCTTTAAGTCTTCTATATCCATGCCTTTAATGAGTGCGCCGCTATTATTGCGTTTTCCTAGAGCCAAAGCTTGTCCGTGTGCTACGAAAGTTACGTGTTTTATATAACTTTGCTTAAGTAATATAGTTTTTATTTCTTGATAATCTTCGATAATGTGGGATTTAGGCGCAACTATTATATCGCCGTTTAAGCCGATGATATTCTTGGTAAGTTCGGTATGAAAGCCATTCATAACAGACATGACTATTATCAAAGCAGCAACGCCGATAGTCACCCCGAGCAGTGAAAAAGCAGAAATAATAGAAACAAATTTTTCATTTTTCTTGGCTCTGAAATATCTAAAAGCTACTTTTAAAATAAAATTTTTATTAGTCATTTTGAATATTTAAGTTAAAATTTTTAATATACAACCTCGTCATTGCGAGTGACTAAAAGGAGCGCGGCAATCTAAAATATTTCGTTTGTCATTGTGAGAAACCGTTAGGCGACGTGGCAATCTTATGAAATTAGTTGGATTGCTTCGCTTTGCTTTGCTCGCAATGACGGTAAGAGCCTTTTAGATTACCGCGTTAATTCTTCGAATCTCCTCGCAATGACATTGAAAGTATCTAACTTAATCTTTTTGAATAGAAAGTTCAAAAATTTTATCATATTGAAATAATTTGTAACATGTTAATAACCCGAATACGGTTATAATACATACAGTTATGCCTAAAGGTGCATAAGTGCCGTTATACAGCCAACCGACTAATTGTAGGCCTATTGCCGTTGCAACTAGCCTGGCGGAAGTAAAAACACCCGTCATGCGAGCTTTACCGTTAGGGATCGCTTCAAGCAATAACGGCCATAATATATTAAACGGATATATTATTCCCACTGAGAGTAATAACATAACTATTGTTATAATAAGTGGATCGGTAGTTTTATTTATAATTATAATAGTATTGGCAATTAAGAATATTATTATAAATGAAATTCCAAAATAAAAGCAATTTTTAATGCCAAATTTTTTGAAACAATAACTGCTAGTAAAACTCATCGCTGCAAATAGCGCAGCCAGTGAACCTTGATAAAGCCCGAAAGTTTCTAATGATACTCCTAAATCCTGCATATACAAGATAGGTGCTATACCGATAAAAACCCAATATCCTTGAGCAAGGAACATTAAGGTGAGTAGATAATAAACAGCTTTTCGTGATTTAAAAACCGGTAAATATTCTTTTAAGGAAATTCGTATTTCCTTATTTACTTTACCTTTTGGAATGAATAGTAAACCAAGTATTAGGCTAACTATACCGAATAAAAATAATAAAATAAAATTACCACGCCAGCCCCAAAATAAATTTATATAACTACCTACTACGGGCGCAAAAGCCATGGAAAGAGTAATAGTACCGTTTAATACTCCCATCATTTCCTGTTGTTGTTGTACTGAATAAATATCTGCCAGCACTACATATACAAGCACCGCTACCGATGATATACCCGCACCTTGCAAGAACCTGCCTACCAACAATATTGGATAGTTATCGGCAATTATACATAGCAAACTGCCTATATTAAAAATCACTAAACCGATAATTATAATAGGTTTTCGCCCGTAGCGATCGCCTAAATTACCGACAATAAGTGAAGTTATGCAGTAAGCTATTAAATTCACCCCTAATGACCATTCTACCATAAAGGGAGAAAGGTTAAAGGTATCTTGTAAATTGGGGAAACTGGGAACGAATAAATCTACTTCCGCTCCCGCAAGAATTTCCATAATTATAACGGTAATAAATAGTTTCATAAAGATAGTTTATAATTGACTTAACGCATATTTTGTACTAATATATGTACATGTACTTAAATATGTTCATATTATGGAAGCAATTTCTTATACTCAAGCACGTAATACTTTTTCTAGCCTTATGGAAAAAGTATGCACTGATCATAAATCCGTGATCATTACAAGACAAAAACAAAAACCGGTAGTTATGATGTCTTTAGAGGATTATAACGCTTTAGAAGAAACCGTATATTTATTAAAAAGCCCCAAAAATGCCGAAAGGTTAAATCGTGCAATCAATGATCTTAAAGAAAATAAAAATTTTAAAAAAATATCCTTATAATGGAAATATTATTTCATCAAGATGCATGGGAAGATTATCAGTATTTTCAAAAAAATGATATTAAAATTATAGAAAAAATAAATCAACTAATTAAAGATATAACAAAGTCTCCTTTTTTAGGAATCGGTAAGCCTGAAGCCTTAAAATATAATTTATCGGGCAATTGGTCACGTAGAATAAACCATGAGCATAGATTAGTATATACTATAAAAAATAAAACTGTTTATATATTGCAATGTAGATATCATTATTAGGCATGCCTAACCAAAAATAAATGACTTAGAAATTCTACGTCATAAGCTATGGAAATTACGAGGTAATTGACGAAGCAATTCAGTAAAAAATGCTAATTTATAGCATTTTTGTTATTTTTTATGGATTGCCACAGCCACTTCGTAGCTTCGCAATGACGATATCTATCTTTGGTTAGGAATGCTCATTATTAAGTATAGAATATATTATAAGAATTGATAAAGTTACCAGTTCTTTTTTCATCTGAATAAAAATAATCACTGTTGCTATTCTCACTTATTTTACCTTTTAAAGCAATAGTTTCGTTGCTCCTCCGGTTAAATTTCTGTAATCATCACGTTCATCTGGAATTTTCTAATAAATACCTTGGTTTTTTGAATATTTTCAATATAATGTACTTTACTAAAATTAATTTCTTAATATTTTATTGATTATATATGGAGTGAAGATCAATATGTCAAAATTAGAAGATTTTTTGGTAAAAATAGGTAAGAGCAACTTAATACCACAATCAACCCCTACTCCTGATTGTTTAGATTTAGGAGGGGTAGATTTAGGAAGTGAATTACAAAGCTTAGTAGAAGCTTTAAAGGAAGAAAATAGTATAACTAAATTAGTGTTGAGAAACGTAGGTAATGTAACAAATTTAGACTTAAATGTTCTAGCAAAATTTCTTGAAAGTGAAGAATGTAAAGTAAAAGATTTTAATTTTAGCAACAATGGTTTAAATGCAACCACTATATCATTGCTTTCAGATTCGTTAGCAAAAAATAAAACGATTGAAATTCTTAATTTAACTGGTAATCCGTTAAGAGATGAAGGTTTTTCCACGCTATTACAAGCTCTTTTGCAGAATGATACTGTTCATACTTTAGAACTATATTGTACTGGTGTAGAATTAAAAGAAGAAGTAGAGCCAGCAGTTATCGAATTTTGTAAACAAAATAATGCTGTTAAGAATCTTGCAATAAGTAATGATCCTGCAAGAGTTAGTCCGTATGATCCGGTGCCAAGTGAAAAACTTGTAATAGAGCCTAAGAATGCTACTAAATTTATGCAAGCAATTTATCAAAAAAATAATCTCACCGATTTAGATGTAAGGTCAGTTAAGCTAAATGATGAAGGCGTATTAGAATTAATTAAACTTTTAGAAAAACATGATACAAAAATTAGTGAGATTAGTTGTAATATAGGATCAATAAAGCCAGAAACAAGAGAAAAATTATTAGAAGCTATAAATAAGAATAAAACTCTTACTAATTTCCTTATTTCTCAGAGAAAAGAAACGCCTGAAAAGGAGGCGCTTTTTGAACAAATTCAAAGTGTAACAAATAGAAATATAGAAGAGATAAAAACAATAGCTCAGAAGTTAAAGGATTTTTATAATCTTCCTGCTGAAGTAAAGGAAGGGCATGAGGCGTTACACAAAAAATATCTAGCTACTTTTCACCGTGATATTAAAAAATCTCAACTACATGACAAAGAAAGTATTAAGTTCCATGGAGAGCTTAATAACGAAGTCCTTGATAAAGTAGATAAGTATATCAACAAACATTTCTTTGTAATGTCAGGAATTGCAAAAGCACAACAAACAGAAGGAGTACCCAATGAGGTTGTATGTAATATATTAAAATATGTTGGTTTGAATGATATTGTTTATCAACAACCACAACCATTAGAAGTTACAATGTGCTTAGGCAATACCACTGAGTCAACGTGTATATCTAATAATTACTAGTAAGGATAAGATTTTTTAAAATCTTATCCAAAGCTGACGTTTATAACCAAGTATCGAGATGAAGAATTTAGATTAGGTATTACATGTACCATAAAACTCTATTATTTTTTCTTTCACCGCTATCGGATCGTTCATTAAATTAATCGTTCCCCTAAATTCTGCTGAGTTAGGTAGACCGCTACTATACCAACTTATATGCTTTCGAGCGAGCGGTACTCCTGTACCAACGCCGTAATATTCAAGCAATGCTTCATAATGTTCAAGAATTATGCTAAGCTGCTCGGTTATAGGAGGCGGCGGGGTTTCTTCACCGGTTTGCAAATAATGAGCAATTTGTGAAATTAGCCATGGCTTGCCGTAAGCACCTCTACCGACCATAATTCCGTCAGCCCCTGATTGTCTTAAAGCTTCCTTAGCTTTATCGAAGCTATTAATATCACCGTTAGCAATAACCGGAATTTTAACCGCTTCTTTGACATTTCTTATAAATTGCCAGTCAGCCGTTCCTGAGTAAAATTGGCATCTTGTCCGTCCATGTACGGTAATCATTTGTATTCCTGCATTCTCAGCAAGCTTTGCAAGTACCGGAGCATTTTTTGTTTGATCATCCCAACCCATACGCATTTTAACGGTTACAGGAACTTTAACAGCCTTAACCGTTGCTTCAAAGATTTTAGCAGCTAAATTTTCATCTCGCATTAAAGCTGAGCCGGAATAGCCTCCTACTACTTTTTTTGCCGGACAACCAAAATTAAGATCAATAATTTTCGCTCCCATATCTTCGTTCATTTTTGCGGCTTCTGCTATTACTCCAGGTTCGCAGCCGGCGAGTTGGACACAAGCTCCAGTTGCGTCGTCATGCATGATTGCGCATTTTTGCAATGATTGTCGTGATTCAACAATCATAGCTCTACTCGCTACCATTTCCGAGACTACAAGTAACTTTTTATTAAATCTTTTAACGAGTTTTCTAAATTCCAAGTCAGTTACGCCCGACATTGGGGCTAATATAACATTTGAAAATTTTATATTACCAATTTTTATCATTTATTTTTCTGTTTTATTCAGCATTGTTACGTGGATCAAAAACGGTGTTACTTCCTGTCATTGCGAGCCGATATAAACGGCGTGGCAATCTAGAAACAGTAAATTTCATAGCATTTTTAGCTATTTTTTCCTTAGATTGCCACGTCGAGATTACATCCCTCCTCGCAATGACGTTTTTGGGATACCCACGCAACATATACCTTCGCGGGAATGACATACACAGCTTATCTTCCCGATGATAAAGTAGAATATACGCCGTCTTCTTTTCTAATAATATCATATTGTCTTTGAGCTATTGAATCGACAAAATGAATATTACCGGATAAGCCTATATAAGGTTGTCGGCTTTTTATTCTATTTAAAAATTTTTCAAGCGCAAATTCTTCGCCGATATAGCTAGCAGTCATCTTGCCTAAATCATAGGCTAGAGCATGCATAAAGCTTATGTGATTAATTCCAAGTTCCTTAGCTCTTTCAGGTACATCGCTATTAAGAATATTTAAAGAGCCAGTAAAATTAATATTAATATTCTCTTGATAATCAATATCAATGCGGTTATCGCCGATTAAAATAGCTTTTTTATCTAAATTATGTTTTCTTATACTGTTTGCTACTAAATTAAGGTTTTTTGGATCGTCCGATAAGTAAATTACCGGTTTTGCTGTGTCTTCTTTCTCGTTAATAATATCGACGTTATCGGAAATAATTTCTGCAGCTTTTTCTATGGATTCAGGGGTTTCAGAATAAAATGCGGTACGGACCAAAGTTGCACTTTTCTGGATTAATATATTTTGTATTACCTGATGAACAGTTTGAGAATGCTTGCCTTCTGGTAACAAAACCATAAAATCCTTATAGTTGTTATCGCCGAAATAATTGATAATTCTAATCAACTGCTTTAAAGGAGCATGTCCAAAAACAAGTAATTTATCTTCCGCTAATGCCGGATTATTGGACATGGTTATTATAATAATGTCGTTCGCTCTTGCTTGTTCAGCTATCAACGAAGTAAAGTTAGAATATAGTGGCCCTAGAATAATCTTAGTTTTGCGTTTTACTATCTTATCCATGGCGGCAAGTATGTTTTTTTCATCCGATCCGTCATAAGAAGTAACGTGAATATATGATTTTATTCCATCGCTAAGCCCCATTTTTATTAAGTCTTTATATTGCTTGCCTAGCTCACCATCCCCTCCGGTCGTCGGCATTAAAATTGCAATTTCAATTTCTTGTTTTGGCGATTGTGGTTTTGTTATAGACGGCTCATTCGTAACGCTTTGACAACCAGATAAATAAATCAGACAAAAAAATGATAGAATGATTCTGAGGTTCAGTGAAGATTTTTCAAATAATCTAATTTTGGCTCTTTTTTGCTGCAAATTATAAGATTTTTTTGAAATAGGAGTGGCTATTCCTTCAAAAATCTTATTAATTTTCGCTAAAAAATAACCTATAATATAAATTATTTGAAAAAACTTCACTGAACCTAAAAATCTTTGTTCTATACTAGCCATAAATATTATTATAAAATTTAAAAAATTATGATTTTGAAAGCAGGGCTATATGTTGTTTCAACACCTATCGGAAATTTAGAAGACATAACGTTACGGGCATTATCAACCTTAAAAAATTCAAGCGTTATTTTATGCGAAGATACCAGAATATCGCAAAAATTGCTAGCAAAACATGGAATCAAAGTAAAATTACAAATCTATAATGATCATAGTGACGAACAAAATAGAAAAAATATTATGCAGTTAATTGAGCAGGGAGAAGTAGTAAGTCTTATCTCCGATGCGGGTACGCCTTTAATTTCCGATCCAGGGTATAAGTTAATAAGGGAATTACGCACTCTTAATTATCATGTAGAAATAGCCCCAGGAGTTTCTTCCCCAATTGCTGCTTTAACTTTATCTGGCCTTCCAACCGATCGGTTTTTATTTTGCGGTTTTTTGCCTAAAACAATTGAGGGTAAAAGAAAAATCTTTAATGAATTTATAAATATCCGTGCTACTTTAATCTTTTTTGATACGGCAATACGGTTAACAGAGTCATTAATTACGGCTAAAGAAGTTTTAGGAAATAGAGAAATATGTGTAGCACGTGAGCTAACTAAACGATACCAGGAAATAAAAACTGCTACTATTAATGAGGTAATAGAATTTTATCAGAATAATCCTTTGAAAGGTGAAATAGTTTTATTAATATCTGGCTTGGAGGATAAAGATGAAGAAAAAGTAGCAAAGGATTTACAGGCTTTTATAAAATTATCTTTAGCTAAAAACCTAACTGCTAAAACTGTCACCGATCTTGCTTATGAAAAATTTAGCAATAATTATAGCAAAAAGGAAATATATAAAATTGTGAATCAAATAAGGGGATGAAGGTATTTTAGGAATACCCAAAACGTCAGGGCGAGATGCCTCTTGGCGTCCTGTCCATCCAATTCGCTCGCCCTGATGGGCTTTTATTGATTTCCTGCTCCACGCAACAATGCTGCTCTATACAATATAAATTAATCAGTCATGGAAATGTGTGATATTGCCCATATTATTTACCTCATGATTGTCGTTACTAGCAATATGAGCTAGGTTATTTTGTTCAACAGGTGAATTATGTATTGGCTCTTTTATTTCTTCTATAAATTGATCTAATACATTGAAATTGAATTTTTTATAATGATATTTCTCTCCCCTAATTGGTGCTCCAATAATCTTAGATAACTCATCTATTTTTTTGCTAGCAGCTAAGCAATTAGTGTCATCTTGACTTAAACTTAAAGCGTCTCTATAGCATCCCATCGCTTTATCATGTCGACTGATTGAAAGGTAATAATCCCCTTTATCTATTCTAATATTTGGATCATCTGAATTTAACTTAATAAGCTCTTTAAAACAGTTTCCAATCTTTATTGATTTGTCTACTACTTTAAAGCATTCTATAGCTTCTAAATATTGTTTATTATTAAATAATATTGCACCTAGTTTTCCGTAAACTTCAGATAATTCTGGATTCATTTTTAACGCTTGTGTATAATTCGTTGCTGCTTGAGTGTAATCACCTTGAGCATCGTATATATCCCCTAAGTTTTTATAGGCAATCGCTTTTTGCTTAGTACAATTAGGATCATCTTTACAAATATCTAAATATTTTATAGCTTCCTTATAATAAGCTATATCAGGCTCACCGCTTTCAGCATTTATTTTACCTTCTTCTACTTCTAGGAGTTTGATTTCTCTTTTTAATACCTCCTCTATCTTCCCTTTACATTCCTGTAAAGCTTGCTCCATATGACTATAATCTACAGGTTTATTTCCGCACACTTGACTAAAACATTTATTGATATCTATTTGCTGTTTAAAGACATATGCATAGTTTTGGATTTTTTGTTTTAACTCATTGTCATTTATTACAAACTCTGCAAATACTTCTAGCACCTTTAAAAAATTATCTTTAGCAGAATTTAAGTTATTATTATTAGATAAATTTTCAAATAATATTTTTTGTAAAGATTTGATTTGATCAAGTTTTAAAAATGGATCGAGAGAACTATGTAAAGGTAAATTATCAAATAAAGTATTTTTTTCTGAAGTTGATGATTTCGGTAAAGATTCTACAATATTATAATTATCAAGTTTCGTAAACTCGTTACCCTCAATATTTGTCATACATTTATTAGGATCACTAATAGCTTTTGTAAAAATATTGACTAAACTGTTAATATTATTATATGTGACTTTAAGTAATCCTTCTGCACATTCCTTTGCTTCTTTTGAAATGGATATATTAGCAGAGTTAGGTTTTGTAAATAAATCCACATATTTAGTAGAACCATATTCAGCAGAACCATTAATTGTATCTAATATCTCAGTAGTTTGTACAAATGTTTCCTCACCGGGTTCACGAAAGATATGTATAGATTTTTTTAGAAACTCTAACATCTTTTTAGTTTTAGCAGGAATATTATCGTTATTTTGTGTTACAACCCTATCAAAATCTTTTTGAATATTAACAAGATTTTTTTTATTGTTTACTTTAGTAATAACGAGAGATACACTATTTTCCAAAAAATCAATATCAGTAAAAATTTCTGCAAATTGTTTAACCATCGGTAATATGTTTTCTTTATTTTTTAAGTCAGCTTCAGTAATTGCTAAAACAAATTTTAGTTGTTTACTGATCATACATAATTTTTGAGTATAAAAAGCGTTTGCTATTTCTTCAGCGGTACCCCTCGTATCCATAAAACCTGGGCAATCCCAAATTGCTACCCCGTTTTTATCGGTAAGTTTGCTTGAAATTTTGGTTTCTGAGACTTGTGTATGATTAATTACAATATTTTCTTTGGGTACAACTGCTTTAAAGAACATGGCTCCGTTATCTTCGACTACTTTTAATTCTTCACCGGCTAGTAAATAAGTTAAAGTGCTTTTACCGGCTCCGGTTTTACCTAATATTAATATTCCTTTGTCATTCCCCTCTGTTATTCTATCATTCCCTATCGCTACTAACTCCATTGTCTTTTGAATTATTTCTTGTTGTTTAGCCATAATTTCCTCTGCTTGTTTAGGAACTATTGGAGGGCTTACCTCCTCCCATATATCTAATTCGTCCGAGGACAATTTTGTAATAAGTGGACAAGATAGGCTAATTTTTTTTTCACTAATTTCCTTATTCTTAATTAATAAGTTTCTAGTTTGCGCCGACATTTTACCATGAGTTCCAATAGTAAAAGCAAAATTTTCAATGTTAACATTAGGTAAGAGATTTGCCAGCTTCTGCAACTCTTGATCGGATATATATATTTTATTATTATGAAAGTTATAGTTGGCTAAATTGCCATCTTTTTGAGCCGCTAACCAATATTCGAATCCTTTATCACTTATATTATTGTCGCTAAAATCAATATTCTTAATAAGAGAATTCTCAGCTATATCAGCAAAAGCTTTCAATCCGTTATCCCCTATTTTATTTTTACTAAGAGAAAGAGTTTTAATATTTTTATTATCCCTAAAAGCATTAGCTAGAATCTTAGCATCGTCGCTTGTAAATTGGTTATTAGAGAGATCAATCTTTTGCAAGTATTTATGATTAGCAATTGAGTCTGCTAAACTTTTTACCTCTGAGATACTAAATTTGATATTATTGAGGTTAAGGGTAGTACCACCGTTTTTTAAACTATCAGCTTCCGCAGTAAACCCCTTACTTTCTATAAAATCTATTAATTCTTGCATATTATGCTCCTTGATTAAAGCTCATGATTTTTAAGATTTTGTTAAAAATCTCACTACATAATAATAACATAATAAAAAAGTTGAAAAAGCCAAGAAATATTTAAATATAAGTGTAAATAAAAAATTTATCCTGTATCTATATCTTATAGTTGAATAACTTTTTGTTTAAATTATATTTTTTCTATAAAAACTGATCGTATAATAAATTATGTCTTAAACAGAAATTGAAGACTTCACAAAATACCAAAAGCACTCCAGCAAACCTAAATCTACAACTGAAGATAAAATTATAGTAAATTCATTTAAAAGCTTATAGACAAAGCCGGATTAATCTATTATAAGAATTGGTCATACGTTATATATACGTGAAGTATTTCGAGAATTAGATTTTATTTTGATGGGTGAGTACGCACAGCCTATACTTAATAGCCATCTATTAAATAATGGCATGCGAATCTCTGATAAAATAAAAAAATAATTCTTGAAAGACGAGGCGTATAATGGCCCGATAGCTCAGTTGGTAGAGCAAAGGACTGAAAATCCTTGTGTCGCTGGTTCAAATCCGGCTCGGGCCACCATATATGATATTTGTTGTGGGATAGATTTATAGTTGTCATTGCGAGGAGTTGCGATAGCAACGACGTGGCAATCTAGTTTTTGTTATGCTGAACTTGTTTCACCATCTCTTATAGCAGATCCTGAAATAAATTCAGGATGACTATTATTTTCTGGATTCCCGCCTCCGCGGGAATGACATAAGGGGCTACAAGAATGACAATAAAAATTTGATTTACATAACAGTACCTCCACATTTAAATACTCGCTTAGGTTTTATTATGGTAAATAGTAAATTTTATAAAAACCTGGGACCGCATAAATTATCCACAATTATCGAATTTTTACAAGATACTATAGAAGTATCTATAGGTAATTATGAAGATGTAACTATTCACGATATAAAAACCATCGAAGAAGCTTCCTCGCACGATATTACCTTTCTAAGCAATCCTAAATATGCAAGTTTATTAAAAGATACTAAAGCTGCTGCTGCAATCGTTCCCAAAGATTTTGCCGAAGAAGTAAATAATCATATAATCTTATTAAAAACACAAAATTCATATTTTGCTCACGGCAAGTTAATTAACTTTTTTTATAGTCCGGTAAAGTCTTATCAGCCAAAAATAATGAAATCGGCAAATGTGGCAGATTCAGCAATTATCGGTAAAAATTGTTATATAGGACATAATGTTGTTATTGAAGATAATGTCGTTATAGGTGATAATAGTGTAATAGAATCCGGAACTTTCATAGGTTTTGGTGTAACCATTGGCAAGAATGCTTTAATATACTCAAATGTTTCAATAACTTATAGCATTATAGGTGATGATGCGGTAATTTTATCGGGCGCACGAATCGGCCAAGACGGTTTTGGCTTTTCTACTGAAAAAGGAGTGCATTATAAAATATTTCATATTGGTATAGTTAGAATCGGTAATAATGTTGAGATAGGCGCGAATACTACCATCGATAGAGGTTCGGTAAGTGATACGATCATAGCTGACCTATGCCGTATAGATAATTTAGTACAGATCGGACATGGTGTAAAAATAGGTAAAGGATCAATTATTGTAGCGCAGGTAGGAATAGCTGGCAGTAGCGTAATCGGTCAATATTGTGCGCTCGGCGGTCAAGTTGGTATAGCTGGTCACTTAACGATAGGTGATAAGGTGCAGATAGCAGGGCAGGGCGGAGCAATTCAAGATATAGAAGCGGGTCGTATTGTTGGTGGAACGCCCACAGTATCAATTAGAGATTGGCATAAACAGTCAATAATTATGAAACAATTAGTAGAGGCAAAAAGTAAATAAATGACTATTGAGATTGTTGAAATTATGTCGATGCTACCGCATCGCTACCCGTTCTTATTAATTGATAAAGTATTAGAGTTTGATATTGGTAAGTCTATCAGCGGCATTAAAAACGTTACTTTTAATGAACCACAATTTATGGGGCATTTTCCGGAAAAACCTGTTATGCCGGGTGTGCTAATAGTTGAAGCAATGGCACAGTTGGCAGCTATTTTGGTTGCAAAATCTTTAGATTCGACTAAAGATAAAGAAGTTTTTTTAATGTCTATTGAAGAGGCGAAATTCCGGAAAATTGTTCAGCCCGGCGATACTATGTATATTCATGCGCAAATCGAACAACAAAGGGGCCCGGTGTGGAAATTTTATAGTAAAATTATGATTGACGGCACGCTGGCTGCCGAAAGTAAATTTACTGCAACAGTTAGAATTCGTGTTTAAAATAGGAAGTAATAAGTGGTAACATCTAATATACATCATACTGCAATAATAGATCAAAATGCTTCTATTGGTGAGAATGTAAAAATTGGACCTTATTGCATAGTGGGCCAAGAAGTAGTGCTTGGCGATAATGTAGAATTAAAATCTCATATAGTGATTGAAGGGATAACTAAAATCGGTGCAAATACGGTAATTTATCCTTTTGCCTCGCTCGGTCAACCTCCGCAAATCTTAAAGTACGCTCAGGAAAAATCTGAAACAATTATAGGTGCTAATAATACTATTCGTGAATATGTAACTATTCAAGCCGGAAGCAAAGATGGTGGAATGGTAACAACAATAGGCGATAACTGTTTATTTATGGTGGGGGTTCATATCGGTCATGATTGTCAGGTTGGTAATAATGTGGTATTTGCCAATTACGTAAGTTTAGGCGGTCATGTTAAAGTTGGTGATTATGCAATTATCGGCGGGCTTTCTGCAGTCCTTCAATATGTACGAATCGGTGCACATTCAATGATTGGCGGAATATCGGCAGTAGTTGAAGATTTAATACCTTTCGGGCTTGCTAGTAGCGAGAGAGCAAAGCTTGAAGGTATGAATTTAATTGGTATGAATAGACGAGGCTTTGACAAAACAGAAACTTTAAGTGCTATAAAAGCACTTGAAGAAATTTTTTCCGGCGAAGGAATATTTACCGATAGAGTTAAAAAAACTTCAGAAAAATACAAAGATAACTCTATTGTCCAGCAAATTATCGAGTTTATTAATCAGGATCTATCTAGGTCCTTTTGTTTGCCAAAAAAATAAATTGACATTGAGGATACATGTCTTAAACTGTTTTTATAAAAAAAAAGTGGATTAACTCTATGGCAACTATAAATTTATCGCTTGAACAATTACTTGAAAACTACAAAGACAAAGAAGAACAAAGGTTAGATAGTCTAGGATGGGAATATAAAAATTTATCTGAGTTAATGAGCAAGGATCCCCAAAATACTAAATTTTTAGTTGATAATGTAGATTCTATAGAAGAGCTAAAAGACATCAATGGAAATATTCTCCAACTTATCAAATTATTTTCTACGAATCCCAGTGAAGCAAAATACCTAATTGAAAATATAGACGCTATAAAGAAACTAGATAAATTAGGGGTGGAGATTGAAACTCTGGAAGACATTATTTATAGAGACAAAAGGTTAGACAAAGCAAAATATCTAGTTGAAAATGTAAACTCTATAAATGAATTAAGTAAGTTAGGGTTAGAGAACAAAACTCTTGAATATATTATTAATGAAATTATTGATGAAAGGAAAAATATTGAGAAAGCAAAATACCTCATTAAAAATGTAGAATCTATAAAGGAATTAAGTACCTTAGGGTTGGAGAGTAACACTCTAAGATATATTGTAGATGAAGTTATTTATACAAGCGAAAACGTTGAAAAAGTTGAAAAACTAATTACAAATGCAAAGGATATAAAAAAATTAAATGATTTAGGATGGAAAATTAGCGCACAATACTCAGAAGTATTTGAACAAACAAGCTTTTTACTTAAAAATATCGAAGGTATAAAAAAATTAAAAGAAAATGGTTATAATATTTTTGAGCTTAGTAAATTATATGGTCAAATAGTTTATAATGAAGAAATTCGTTTCATGATTAAAAATCCCGAACGAATAATTGCTCTCCAAGATGCAGGATGGAACATAAAAGAAGACTACAAAAAACAAATTAAAACAGGCTTAGAAAAATTTGTAACCGCATTAGAAAAAGTTAAGGAACTAGAAGGAGATGTTCCTTCCCTTGCATCACTTTATAAAATTAAAGAAGCGGAAGTAAAAAATTTCATAGAAAATAGCAAAAATTTAGAGAAATTATCTAGCTTAGGAATACCTGCAAGAGAGATACAGGATTTTCATTTTAAAACTACCGAAGCACAATTTTTAATGGATAACCCTGCAAAAATAGAAAAATTATCAAAAGTAGGCTTAGGTTTTAAACAGTTAAAACAATTATACGATATAAATCCCTTTTATTTCAAAATTATAGTGAAAAATAGTGATAAAGTGGAAAATATTTTAACTAATTATAAAGCTTCAGAATTAATAAATTTATTTAAGGAAAACCCTAAAAATGCAATAACTTTAGTAGAAGAAGGTTACATTACTCAACCTTTGCGAACCTCAAGAACTTCAAATAGAAATAATAAAAGTTTATTTGAAGAAATGCAGGAGGCAACCGTGCCATTATCGAGCCCTGAAATTCAAAACAGTAATAGTAAAAGTATACCTGAAAAAATTAGAGAAGCAGAACTATCACCACAAAATGTTTCGAGTACTACTAAAGCTGCTTATAAAAGAAATAGTTCGTGGGATGATGATTTACCTCCTATGGTTAAGAGAGAAGAAATAGGGACAGAAGCAGGGAAAACTAAAATACGTAATAAATCTAATCTATGGCAAGCAGATGATTTACCTCCTATGGTTAGGAGAGAAGAAATAGGGACAGAAGCAGGGAAAACTAAAATACGTATATTAGAGAGAGGCTTTAAGAACGGTAAAGGAATAAATGATAGAAAAGAAAATAAGAGTGCCTCAAAAGAAAAAATTTTAGAAGAATTAGAAAATTTAAAAAATACAAACGAAGTGAAAAAATTAAAGGCTAAATTTGAAAAGTTTCAGCAATCAGAAGGCCAAATAGATACTAAATTACAAAGAAAGGTGGCGCGACAAAAACTGTCTCGTATACCGTAATAAAATTATTTTTATTTAATAAGAATTCTCTAGCTCTTCTAAACTCCATCTAGCTCTTGGGCAGAAATTTACCGGACTAAATAAATTATTATTAAAGCGCTCAAGCCCGGCATAAGCAATCATTGCTGCATTATCGGTGCATAACTTAATAGGAGGAGCAATAAGCTCATAGTCGTATTTTGCTAATTGTTCGGTCAATAATTGACGTAAGTATCCGTTTGCAGCGACTCCGCCGGCAATTACTATATTCTTGTGTTTTTCCAAATTAGCTCCACAAGACTGTGGGGAATTTAGATGTTCACCTAGTAAGTATAAGCTACGCTCATTCACTCCTTGTTTTACGTTCAAATTTAAAAGATCATTTGAATATGAGTCCTCGGCAATAATTTTCTCATAAACTTTAATCGCTTCTAAAGTTTTTATAGTTAAAATTTCACCAATTGTATATTGAAAGCTGGCGGCTATATTATTAATTTCTAAATCACTGATATTTTTAAGTTTTATTATCAACGTACGCACGGCAGTTTTAAGACCGGAAAAAGACATATTACAATCGCTGCTATTAATAATCGGCTTCGGTAGAATATATTTATGAGGATCGCCAAGTTTGGCTCTTTTTTCTATTTCTGGTCCTCCGGGAAAGGGCAGTCCTAGCATCTTAGCGACCTTATCAAATGCTTCACCGACTGCATCATCAATAGTTTGTCCTAGAATTTTATATTTACCTAAAGCCTTGACTGCTACAAATTGGCAATGTCCGCCTGATACTAATAACAATAAATAAGGATATGCTATTTTGTGAGTTAGGCGAGCAGTTAGAGCGTGACCTTCTAAATGATTAATAGCGATGAAAGGTTTTTTTAAAACGCTAGCAAGAGTCTTGCCAAACATTGCGCCGACTATAACGCCCCCTATTAACCCGGGGCCGGAAGTTGCGGCAATTGCGCTAAGCTGCGATAATTCAACTCTGCTTTCATCTAATGCTTGCCTCAATGCTTTCTCTAAATTAGCTAAATGCGACCTTGCGGCGATTTCTGGGACTACTCCTTGAAAAATTTCGTGTTCTTTATTTTGAGAAATTACTATATCGGCAAGGATTTTATGATTCGAGGTAACTATTGCTACTGCCGTATCATCACAACTTGATTCAATTCCTAGTATTGTTGTTGAGTTGTTCAAAAAGCTTCCTGTTTGGTTTTTTTGAGTAGTAAAGTATTGTCATTCTCGCTACCTGAGGTCATTCCTGCGAAAGCAGGAATCCAGCCCTTACTTTGTCATGCGGAATAAGTTTGCCACATTTTTTTAGTAGATTCTGAAATAAATTCAGAATGACTCTAATACTGTCATACCGTGGTCAAGCCACGGTATGACAGTATTAGAGTCATATACCAAATGAATTACCGCAACCGCATTTTGTTTTAGCTTGGGGATTACTAACTTTAAAATATGAGCTACCAAGTTCCTCTATAAAGTCTAAAACACATTCTGCCATAAAGTTTTTAGAGATTGGGTCGATAATAATCGTAGCATTATTTTTGGTAACGATATAATCATCATCTTCAATAGTGTCTTTTGCTACAAGTTCGTAATTATACATAAGTCCTGAACAGCCGCCGCTATCAACTGAAACCCGGAGTGCTAAATTCTCGTTTTTCTCTAGCTTAATTAATTCCTGAACTCGCTTGAAAGCGTTATCGGTTATTGTTATGGACACAAAATACCCTTGTAAAAACCTTATTAATTATATAGTATATGCGTGTTATAGTATTGTACATTAGTTCTATGTCATTCCCGCGTAGGCAGGAATCCAGATTTTTTGTCATGCTGAACTTGTTTCAGCATCTGTTGCAAGAGATCCTGAAATAAATTCAGGATGACTATTATTTTTTCTGGATTCCTGCTGCCTACGCGGGAATGACCTCAATCACTATATTACTACATATTTAATATTTTTTCAAGATGGAGTGCAAAATGCTTGCTTCATATGCTTGTGATCCAGCGAAGAGTAAAGGCAGATTATATCCTGAATCTCCAACCTCTTACAGAAATGAGTTTGAACGTGATCGTGACCGCATTATTCATACTAATGCTTTTAGACGTTTGCAGTATAAAACGCAAGTTTTTATAAATCATGAAGGGGATCATTATAGGAATAGGCTAACCCATTCTTTGGAAGTTTCCACGGTTGCAAGGTCGATAGCAAACACTCTAAATTTGTCAAGCGATCTAGCGGAAGCTATAGCACTTGCTCATGACCTTGGGCATACCCCTTTCGGTCATGCGGGAGAGATTGCCTTGAACGAATGTATGAAGGAATACGGGGGATTTTCTCATAATGCACAATCTCTAAAAATTTTAACTGCGTTAGAAAAAAGATATGCTGCTTATCACGGAGTAAATCTAACCTGGGAAGTTTTAGAGGGGATTGTTAAGCATAACGGTCCTTTAACAGAAAATGTAAATGAATATATAGCGGAATATAATAAAGAAAATGATCTATATCTTGAAACTTATGCAACTGCTGAAGCGCAAATAGCTTCGCTCGCCGATGATATTAGCTATATCTCTCATGATTTAGAAGATAGCATCGGAGCTAAAATTATTGATTTTAATCATTTAGGAGAAATCAAATATATCGATCAACATATTTTTGAGCTTAAGGCTAAATTTAAAGATATAAATTCTTCCTGTTTAATCTATGAAATAGTCCGAAGATTAATAAATGAGTTAATTACCGACTTATTAGGACAGACAAGAGATAATTTAAATAAAGAACAAATCAAAAGTGTTGGGGAAATACGTAATTTAAATTATCAAATAGTTGATTTTACAGATAGTGCCAAGGAGCGCATTAATGAAATCAAACAATTTTTATTTCAGAAAGTTTATAGAAATAACAGGATTACAGCTATTACTTATAAATGTCAAAAAATTATCAGAGGTTTATTTGAAGTTTATATGGGTGATATTAACCTATTACCTTTTAGTTGGAAAATACTGATAAAATCGGAAGATACTAACTCGAAAGCCAGGATAGTTGCAGATTACATAGCCGGTATGACTGATCGTTTTGCCATCGGTGAATACAATGAACTTTGTTCACTTAATTTTAACAATATATAAAGATACTCGTTGAATTTGAAAAATTGGCGGTGTTGCTTCTCGCTTTCGATCCCTACGTATTAATTATACGCTGCGGTTAAAAGCTCCAAGGCGCCTTGCTCTTTTTCAACTTGAACTTCGTATCTCAATTTTTTATTTTGACTTATGAATATATTTAACCAATTAAAACAAGACATAATTACTGCCGGCACACAGATATATAGCAATCACGATATAGCAAAAATTACTAATATTGAGATTCCTAAAGATAATTTTAACGGTGATTTATCGAGCAATATAGCGATGATTATTGCCGCTAACGAAAATATTTCTCTCGGTACTTCTCCGCGGGAAGTAGCAATAAAATTTAAAGAAATTCTTATATCGCTGCCTTATATCGCTAGTATAGAAATAGCCGGACCGGGCTTTATAAATTTTACTATTAAAGCTGAAAATTGGCATAGTGCTATTAAAGATATATTACAAAATGAAGAAAAGTTTTTTGCAATTGATATTGAGAGTAACAAAAATATTAATATCGAATATGTTTCGGCAAATCCCACCGGGCCTATGCATATAGGGCATGCAAGAGGGGCGGTATATGGGGATGCGCTCGCCGGAATTTTACAAAAAGTCGGATATAACGTTACAAAAGAATATTATGTTAATGATGCCGGCTCGCAAATAGATGACTTAGTTAATGCTGTAATATTGCGTTATCAGGAAGCTTTAGGGGAAAAAATCCAAATACCTGAAGGGTTATATCCGGGAGAATATCTAATTCCTGTTGGTCAAAAGCTAGCAAAAGAATATGGTGACAAATTACTTGCCATGGATAAAGCGCAAAGATTTAAATTGGTTAAAAACTTTGCCGTGCAGGAAATGTTGTTGTTAAATAAGGAAGATCTAAAAGAGCTCGGTATCAAACATGACGTGTTTTTTTCGGAGCAATTATTGCATGATAACGGTAAAATAGACGAGGCCGTCAAGTTGTTAACCGATATGGGGCTGATTTATGAAGGAGAATTGCCAGCTCCTAAAGGCAAAATTCATGAAGAATGGGAAAATAGAGCACAAAAACTATTTAAATCTACCCAATTCGGCGATAATCAGGATAGACCTATTGAAAAAGCTGACGGTAGTTGGTCATATTTTGCTGCCGATCTTGCTTATGCCAAGGATAAAATAGACCGCGGAGCTAATCACTTAATTTTCGTACTCGGCGCTGATCATAGCGGCTACGTTAAAAGGATTGAGGCCGTGGTAAAAGCTTTAGGTGCGAATAAAGTTAAAGTTGACGTGAAAATCTGTCAACTAGTAAATTTTGTGGAGAATAACGTGCCGATAAAAATGTCAAAACGTTTGGGCAATTTTACCAGTGTTAGGGACGTGAATAAGGAAGTAGGAAAAGATATAATAAGATTCATGATGCTTACACGTAGGAACGATGCTACCCTTGATTTTGATTTAGTAAAAGTAAAGGAACAGTCAAAGGAGAATCCTATATTTTACGTACAATATGCTCATGTACGGGCAATTTCGATATTAGCAAAAGCTAGAGAGATAATGCCGGAAGCGTATGAGAATTTTAAAGCTAATGAGTATGATTTGTCATTGCTTTCTTCAGAAGAGGAAATAGCAATAATTAAGCTTCTTGCATCTTGGCCAAAGATGCTCGAAAGTGCGGCAAAATATTTTGAACCGCATCGTATCGCATTCTATTTAATAAATTTGGCTTCCAGATTTCATGCCTTGTGGAATTTTGGTAAAGAAAATAATGATTATAGATTTGTAATTGAAAACAATAAAGAATTAACCAGTGCTAGACTGGCACTAGCTAAATCCATTCAAAAAATTATAGCTAGTGGTTTGGAAGTTATAGGGGTAGAACCTATGGACAGAATGTAGGTATACGCTCGTCTTTTAAGAATTGTTGTTTCATTTTATCAGGGATTCATGTGCTCACCTATTAAGTATAGGCTGCGCGCACTCACCCTTCAAAATAAAATCCAATTCTTAAAATACTTCACGTATACTTTTTTTTAAGGTTTCTTTGATGTTATTCCTGCAATCAACCGATGACATAAGGGGCAAGCGGGAATAACATCAAAATTTTGTAAGCAATACCTAAATAAAACCTCTTCAAATCATGAATAACAATATTTTATTTAAAATTTTTATTATAATTATAATATTGTCAACTTCCGGCTATTTTTTATATCATTACTATTATAACAATAAGCCAGTAATTACCATTTACCCTGATAATTTACCGACAAAAATTAAACCGCAGGAAATAGAAAAAATAAAATCTTTCAGTACAGGAAGCACAATATATGAAAATCTTACTTCTAAAAAAACTTTAATCAAAGATGCCAGGCTTTTACCAGAGCCGGAAAAGCCTCTAAGTATAGATTCCCGTCGGCGAACAGATAAGGAAATAGAAGATTTACTAACTGATTTTTCTAGTTTGGAGCAGCAAGTGGAGCCGCTTGATAAAATTTCTGATTTAATATCTTTAAGTGATATCGTTGGTGATGTTTCTGATTCTCCGAAGATAGAAGAAAATACAACAGGTTTAAATATAATAAAAATTAATCGAGAAAATGAAAAAGTTGAACGAGAGCAAGACCGTACCGAGGTAGAAGGCTATAAAATTCAACTTGCTTCGGTAAAATCTGAAGCGGAAGCAATTGAGGAAGGAGAAAGAATTAAAAAGAAATTTATAAAAATTCTTAAAAACGCTGATATTACTACTAAAAAAGTTAAATATGATGACGGAAAATTTTTCTATTTAGTATTAGCAGGCGATTATGAAAGCCTGTCTCAAGCTAAAGCGGTTTGTAAAAAACTGTCTTATCAACATCAAAGTTGTGTTTTGAAATAATTTTTAATTATTATATTTATAACTGAGTGCTAAATTTATTGTTTTATAAATATTTTTTAATAATTGTGCTTTTTTGCCTCGTTGTGGGATAATAATTTTAACCTTAACGTTATATAATGTTTTTAACGCCTCAATGATTAATTGCGGTTTTATAAGCGCATAGTTGATTATTATTTCTTTAGGAGGTTTTCTAGTTTGATAAAATTGTCCGATAAAGGACTCTAAAACTTTTGGTATTTGGCTTTCTTCCGTATGGATAGGAAAATAAATTTGCTCTCCCCATTTCTGCGCTCCCCTATATAATAAAACTCCTATACAATATTTATTATGTTTTTTAGCAAGAGCAATAACATCTGCATCGATAATACCCGTATATTGCTCACCAATATTTAACCGAGAATACTTCAAAGTCTTAATCCTGTCCCTAATTATTGCTGCTTCTTCAAATAAACAGTTATTGCTTAATTCTTGCATTTTATTTGCTAATTTTTCTAATAATTGTTCTGTTTTGCCAGATAAAAAATCTTTAGCCTGATTTATTAATTCATTATAATTCTCTATGGAAATTTCTCCTGTGCAAGGAGCGAAACATTTCCCGATTTGATATTGTAAGCAGGGACGTTCTCTGGAAATAAAATAACTATCTATGCATGTCCTTAATCTAAAGATTTTTTGTAATTCTTCAATAACGATATCTGTTTGATAACCTGAGATAAAAGGGCCATATAGTATCTCGTTTTCAGTTTTATTACTGCGATATTTTATAAATTGAGGAAAATCATGATCTAATCGTAATTTTATATAAGTAAAGGATTTATTTCTCCTGAGTAAAATATTAAAACGCGGCTGAAATTTTCTTATTAAGTTTGCTTCAACTAAAAAAGCTTCAGCTTCTGATTCAGTGATTTGATATTCTATCGAACAAACCTGATGTACCATTCTGGATATTCGTCCTCGTAAGCCCGGAGCAATATAATTAGTTAGGCGTTTTTTTAGGTTCTTGGCTTTACCGATATAAATGACTTGCTGATCGGCATTGGCCATAAAATAGACGCCTGAGGTTGCAGGAGTATCTTTCAATAATTTTTGAATTAATTTTTTACCGTGCTCTACATTATTCTCTGGCATTGAAAAATATAATTTTATATTTTCTTTATAATCAATTGATTTAAACTAGCCTACATCGTTGCTCGTCGTCTCGCCTATTTTTATAGGCTTCGCTTCTCGCGCCTTGTATGCTAATCCAACTGAATTGATTATATAATTAAAATATATTACAGATTGTGACAAAGCCAAGCTATTTAAATTTTGATAATAGAAGTTACGCCTGGAGAAAAGGTCTAGATTACCGTGAAAAGTCTGAGCTTTATAAAGTAGGGAAGGGGGAGCAGGGTGTATTGATCTGTGAGCCATATAAAAGTGAAATATTACCTTATTGGCGTTTTAAAACTCCTGAAATTGCCAGAATAAGTAGTGAAAAAATATATGAAATGTTTTTAAATTATTTAAAGCAAGGCGAGTTTGTGGGTAGCGATATGGCTCGAAAATATTTACAAATGGGTTTTACGAGAGCTAGGCGCTATACTAATTACAAAGGTGGTAAGAAGTACGATGCAGAACATAATCATAAGCAACTAGAGCGTGGCACGGGTGACCCGGAAAAAGCCGTGAGTGCCGATATATTTTTTAAAAAATGGCAAGAAGCGGAAGAGAATGAGGAATATAAAAATATGAAAATAAAGTGGAAAGAAAAGTATGGTTAAGCTATTGTAAACAGTAAATAAAAGATGTATTATACACTATATTAAACAAAATGAATTTGTTTAGTAAATATAAATAAAGGTAAATTTATGAAAGAAATTAATTCAAGCGCTGCTAAAGAAGATATTGAAGGTATAAAAAAAGATATAGAGAGTTTAGTATCTCGTTTAAGCAGTTTAAAAGGTAAGTCCGGTGAAATTATGAGCGAGCAGTTAGAAAATCTTTCTAGTGTTATATCTCACTATAAGGATAAAGGGATAGATAAAAGCAAAGCTAATATAGGCGATTTATGTGAGTCTACCCGTGACCATCCACTTAGAAACCTCGCATATGCTTTCGGTATCGGAGTAATACTTGCTATTCTTATTAAATAGGTAAATTTAATGTTAAAAGCTTTATTGTTTGAATTACTAAAAAGTAGAATGGTGGAAGAAAGAAAATCTTACGCTAAACCTTTTGTCTATTTTTTTAATATCTTAGGTTTAAGCTTGTTAATTATTGCTAAATATAATTACTGGCCTGATACTAGGGAATTTACTTTTTTTATAAATGGTGCAATTTTATGTATTGCGATAGCAATTATTATCGAGTGCATTAGATGCTACTTAAAATGTAAAAATAGATACAAAACTATAAATAGTTTAAAGTCATCAAGTAGAGATTTAGCAGATAAAGCAACTACTCAGGTTGCTCGCTTATTTACTTCAGATTCAGTAGCTAGGTGTGTACCGATAATTATTCGCTATGTTCCAGGCACTATACTAACATTTTTAATATGTGCTTATATTAAAAGAAAATTCGCCAAAAATATTACCTACCCGCTTTTAGGTAAGTGGGTAAAATAAAAATTAAGATTAAGATAATAGTAATTTTGCTATATTAGCAAAGTTACTATTATCTTACTTAAATTTTTTTAAGAAGTTTTATATAGCATCTGTAATTCCACTTAAGCCTACTTCACCCATGCCTAAGGTAAGTGCATTTATATCTTCAGAAACCTCAAAACTTTCTGAAGCTTTTTCAATGTGTGAACTATTTACTTCAGCAGTAGGATGCTTAAGTAATAACTCAAGGACTTCCGGATTTTCTGAAGTTTTGTCAATAGCTTTGTTAATGTGTGAACTATTTACTTCAGCAGTAGGATGCTTAAGTAATAACTTAAGGACTTCCGGATTTTCTAAAGCTTTATCAATAGCGTTGTCAATTTGTAAAATATTTACTTCAGCAGTCTTATTTTTAAGTAGTAACTCAAGGACTTTAAGAACTTCCGGATTTTCTAAAGTTTTGTCAATAGCTTTGTTAATGTGTAAAATATTTACTTCAGCAGTAGGATGCTTAAGTAATAACTTAAGGACTTCCGGATTTTCTGCAGTTTTGTCAATAGCGTTGTCAATGTGTGCACTATTTACTTCAGCAGTAGGATGCTTAAGTAATAACTCAAGGACTTCCGGATTTTCTGCAGTTTTGTCAAGAGCTTTGTAAATGTGTAAACTCTTTACTTCAGCAGTAGGATGCTTAAGCAATAACTCAAGTACTTTCGGATTTTCTAAAGCTTTGTTAATGTGTAAACTATCTACTTCAGCAGTAGGATGCTTAAGTAATAACTCAAGGACTTCCGGCTTGTCTAAAGCTTTGTCAATATACCAATTGTTTATTTTAATAGTAGTAGGACAATTATTTATTAATGTAGAAAGAATTTTAAAGTCAAGGTTTTCTAAAGCTTTTTTAATATAGCTGTGTTTTACTGCTTTAGAGCACTTACTAAGTAATACTTCAAAAAATTCAGAGTTTTTGGTATCGTCGTCTATGGTTGCGTTAATATACGTATGTTGTACTTTAAAAGCAAGATTATTAAGCAATATTTTGAGAGATTCAAAGTTTTTGGTGCTTAAAGCCTCTTTAATGTGACTATATTCTATTTGAGCAGAATAATGATTACATAGTAGTTTAAGAATTTCCGGTTTATTAAGAGCTTTTTCAATAATTGATTCCTCTATTCTAATAGTGTGATGTTTAAGTAAAATTTCAAGGATTAATGGATTATCAAAAGCTTTAATAAGATGCGATTCTTCAATTTTAACGGAATAATGCTTAAGTAATATTTTAAGAATTTCTGGATTTTTAGTAGCTGCCTGTACAATATGCGATTCTTCAATTTGGACCCTAGCAATAGTATTCAAAAATAAATATTCAAGATATTTTGAACTCAATGGATCTGAGCTTTCTATAAATTTACTGATATCGTTACTAGTTATTTGTTCTTCTTCCAATAGTAGTAATTGAAAAATCTGTCCTAGAGATTTTTTATTTTCGTTAAGTGGCATAAATATACTTCATAATTAAATTAAACTTTTAACGCAACGCCATATAACATGGTTTTAGACATTTTTCAAGAAAAGGTTTGCAATAATTAGCATTTTTAATAATAAATATTAATGTAAATTAAGAAAAATGTGATTAGTTTATCGACTTTTTATTGAGATAGATTAGATATCTTTAATTAGTTTATTATTGAGTTATCTCTTTTATTTAAAAAACACTTAATAGCAGAGCAATTATGATAAAGATAAAAATCAGTCTAATTTAATGAAGATACTCAAATCTATCAGGTAATTTAATTTAAAAATATCTAGAAATTTTGAAGCCAATAAAGAGATAGTATTACGAAAAGATGATAAGTTTATTGTTCGCTAAAACAGAGAAAGGCTTAGTAAATAGGCAAAGGGAATTGAAGGGAGTAAATAAAATTTTACAAAAAGAAGATTCTTTTTTGAAGATTCAGAGAATGATGTAAAAGTTCCAAATAGTGCAATAAACCCTAATGTAAAACTAAAAAAGTCGATTCTTCAAAATAGATAAAATGTAATTTTGCATTCATATAAAAAAAGAAATTTAAAAAATATTTAAGATAGTGTTTGACATGGTAGAGAATAATAGATATAAAACTTCTCAACAAGGTTTGCAAAAACTTTGTTAGCTGTTTAAAAAGTTGATAAAGCTGAAAAAACTAAATACACACCGCGAATAAATAAAAATTTATATCGTGAGTAGATACTGTAATTTTTTACTCCAATGATTTTAAAAAGCAATTTATAAAATCAAAAAGAGTAATATAGAATTAGTTCTGTATACATCGTGTAATCTCAAGTTTTAATAAAGTAAATAAATAAGAGCATTTGGTGAATGCCTTGGCACTAGAAGGCGATGAAGGACGTAATACGCTGCGATAAGCTTCGGGGAGCTGCGAATAAGCTTTGATCCGAAGATTTCCGAATGGGGCAACCCACCTAATTTATTAGGTATTGTATAGTGAATACATAGCTATATGAAGCAAACCCGGCGAACTGAAATATCTAATTAGCCGGAGGAAAGGACATCAACCGAGACTCCGTTAGTAGTGACGAGCGAACGCGGACCAGGCCAGTGGCTTCAAAAAAATAACTAAAACAACATGGAAAGGTTGACCATAGAGGGTGATAGTCCCGTATAGGTAAAAAGTTTGAAGTCCTTGAGTAAGGCGGGACACGTGAAATCCTGTTTGAACATAGGGGGACCACCCTCTAAGCCTAAGTACTCTCTAGTGACCGATAGTGAACAAGTACCGTGAGGGAAAGGTGAAAAGTACCCCGACAAGGGGAGTGAAATAGTATCTGAAACCAAATGCTTACAAGCAGTCGGAGCAAGCGTATTTATATGTCTTGTGACGGCGTACCTTTTGTATAATGGGTCAGCGACTTAGTTTATCTAGCAAGCTTAAGCCGTTAGGTGTAGGCGTAGCGAAAGCGAGTCTGAATAGGGCGTTTTTAGTTAGATGAATTAGACCCGAAACCGAGTGATCTAGCCATGGCCAGGCTGAAGGTGGAGTAAGATCCACTGAAGGGCCGAACCCACTACTGTTGAAAAAGTAGGGGATGAGCTGTGGTTAGGGGTGAAAGGCCAATCAAACTCGGATATAGCTGGTTCTCCGCGAAATCTATTTAGGTAGAGCGTCATAGCATTACCATCGAAGGTAGAGCACTGAATGAGCTAGGGGGTCCTACAGACTTACCAAACTCAATCAAACTCCGAATGTCGATGAGTACAGCGTGGCAGACAGACTATGGGTGCTAAGGTCCATAGTCGAGAGGGAAAAAGCCCAGACCGCCATCTAAGGTCCCTAAATCATGACTAAGTGTGAAAGGATGTGAGAAAACCAAAACAACTAGGATGTTGGCTTAGAAGCAGCCATCATTTAAAGAAAGCGTAACAGCTCACTAGTCTAAATAAGTTTTCTTGCGCCAACAATGTAACGGGGCTCAAGTCATGTACCGAAGATGCGGATTTGCACTAAGTGCAAGTGGTAGCGGAGCGTTCCGTAAGCCTGCGAAGGTGAACCGTAAGGTTTGCTGGAGGTATCGGAAGTGAGAATGCTGACATAAGTAGCGATAAAGAATGTGAGAAACATTCTCGCCGAAAGTCCAAGGGTTCCTGCGTAAAGTTAATCTGCGCAGGTTTAGTCGGCCCCTAAGGTGAGGCTGAAAGGCGTAATCGATGGGAATCAGGTTAATATTCCTGAACCTGAGGGATGTGACGAAAATAGAAAGTTGTACAGACTTATTGGATTGTTTGTGCAGCGAATATTTTCCAGGAAATAACACCCTCGTTAAAGACCGTACCCCAAACCGACACAGGTGGACAGGTAGAGTATACCAAGGCGCTTGAGAGAACGATGCTGAAGGAACTAGGCAAATTGCATCTGTAACTTCGGGAGAAAGATGACCTATAGATGGGCAACCATTTGTAGGTGACACAAACTAGGGGGTAGCGACTGTTTATTAAAAACACAGGGCTCTGCTAAGTCAATAGACGACGTATAGGGCCTGACGCCTGCCCAGTGCTGGAAGATTAAGAGGAGGGGTGCAAGCTCTGAATTGAAGTCCCAGTGAACGGCGGCCGTAACTATGACGGTCCTAAGGTAGCGAAATTCCTTGTCGGGTAAGTTCCGACCCGCACGAATGGCGTAACGATTTCCCCACTGTCTCCAGTATCGACTCAGCGAAATTGAATTCTCCGTGAAGATGCGGAGTTCCCGCGGTCAGACGGAAAGACCCCGTGAACCTTTACTATAGCTTTGCACTGGTGTTAGGAATCAGATGTGCAGGATAGGTGGGAGACTATGAAATAGTGACGCTAGTCATTATGGAGTCATCCTTGAGATACCACCCTTCTGGTTCTTGACATCTAACCGAGATCCTTGAATCAGGATCCGAGACAATGCATGGTGGGTAGTTTGACTGGGGCGGTCGCCTCCCAAAGAGTAACGGAGGCGCGCGATGGTTAGCTCAGGTTGGTCGGAAATCAACTTTTAGAGTGCAATGGCATAAGCTAGCCTGACTGCGAGTCTGACAAGACGAGCAGAGACGAAAGTCGGTCATAGTGATCCGGTGGTCCCGCGTGGAAGGGCCATCGCTCAACGAATAAAAGGTACTCCGGGGATAACAGGCTGATGATTTCCAAGCGTCCATAGCGACGAAATCGTTTGGCACCTCGATGTCGGCTCATCACATCCTGGGGCTGGAGAAGGTCCCAAGGGTTCGGCTGTTCGCCGATTAAAGTGGTACGTGAGCTGGGTTTAGAACGTCGTGAGACAGTTCGGTCCCTATCTGCCGTGGGTGTAGGAAGTTTGAGAGGATCTGCCTTTAGTACGAGAGGACCGAGGTGGACGTACCCCTGGTGGACCAGTTGTCATGCCAATGGCATAGCTGGGTAGCTAAGTACGGAAGGGATAACCGCTGAATGCATCTAAGCAGGAAACCCACCTCAAAACTAGACTTCCCTATTAGAGCCGTGGAAGACCACCACGTTGATAGGTCAGGTGTGGAAGTGCGGTAACGCATGTAGCTAACTGATACTAATAGCTCGATTGATTTACTTTGCTGAGATTACACATGTATACAGTGTTAATTCTGTATGATACGGTAAGGATCTCACAAATAAATTTTTTAAGATACTGCTTAAAATTATTATTTTTAGTAAGTTATTGCTAAACTTTTTAATCTATCTATAATGGGTAAATTAAAAAGCGAAAGCAATAATAATGAAATTACTAAAAGCTAATTTTAAGTAGTTCTTTATATAGGTAATTTCAGCTTTATCAACACACCCAGCGAAAAAAATTGTCATTGTTGTACTTCTTATAGTCAGCAATGACGGTTCTAAACTTTAAAAAGTTTGTATTGCTGGCTTGGTGGTTATAGCATGAGTGAAACACACGATCCCATCCCGAACTCGAACGTGAAACCTCATTGCGCTAATGGTACTATGCCCTGAGGCATGGGAGAGTAAGTCGCTGCCAAGCTTGCAATGCAAATTTTTAACTCTTCTTCTTAAAGCTATTATTTTGTATAAAATATGGTTTTTCTCAATATATTTTCTATTCTTATTTTTTTAGTTAGTTTTCAAAGTAATATAGTTAAAGTAGTTGGATTTAATTACAAGGAGCGAAAGCAAACGCCTATAATAATAGGCGAGACGATAAGTAACTTATTAAGTGAATTCAAATCATGTGACTATAGTTATAAAAAAACCATTTACTTTGTAATTTTTTAGCTTTCTGTTTATATCGCCAAAATTGTAGTTGTGCTTTTTCGTACATTAAGCGTTTAGCTTTAGACATTGTTACAAGAATATCTATATCTAAAACAGAAAATCATTCTACTATAATCTTCATACAGGGTTTTTATCAAATTGTAATGCTAGAGAAGCAATTTCTGTAGCCCCTAACCTTGAGCTATCAAACCAAGTATTATAAAAATTTTTACAAGATTCAAAAACATCATATTGTCCACTCTGTAATCTTACAAAATCTTCCGTTAAGAAAAGGTTGTCAGTTCTAGTTTTTAATCTTTTTAATAGTTCTTCAAGTGGGCAATAAATTCCTACAAATTTTATTTTATAACCGTGCAGAGATTCAAGATAAAGTTTTGCCAGTTCTTGTGCATCAGGCCCATCTAGCGCAGTATCAATTACAATGTTAAAGTTTTTATTTAACAGATTCTTTGCAGTTGCAAGCAATATTGATGCAACAATTTTTCTTCTTGCCAATCTATTGTTATTAAAAAGACCTTTTAATCCATCATCATTTTGTTCAGTACCAACTTCATTTTCTATAAATTTAAATCCTTTGGGGAAAATTGTGCTATAAAATTCTCCAACTTTATCAATTTGTAAATGAACAAATTTACATCCCGATAGTTTACAAATTTCTTTAGATATTGTTGTTTTACCTGAGCATGAAGGTCCATTAATTATTATAATTTGATTCATATTAATTACCTTGTTTTTTATAAGTTAAATTTGTTTCTCAATTTAATATGAAGGGATTTAAAAAAGTATCATTAATATACATAACGAACAAGAATATTAAGAGATCAGCTTCTTTAAAATACTGAAACACAGGTTTACTGCACGGTGATTTACAAGATTAAATATTTTCATAAAATCATTTAAAATTTTAACATATAATATATTATCGTTAATTACTAAACAAATACATTATATGAGTTCTCAAAGCATGCTTACAAAAACCCAACCCCTCCCTTTTTTATGGTCGGTTATAAAGCCGTATAAATAATTTATATCTGATCATGGTGCTTGCACCGCTTGCAAACGGTTTCTCTCCTATTTTATATAACTATGCTGTAAAACTTTTGCTTGATTTATTTACCCAAAATGAAAAGATTACATTTGTACAAAGTTATAAACCGATAATATTTTTTGTAATGTCCCAAGCGATACTTGACATTGCTTGGCGTGCTCATAACTTTGCACAACTTAAGGCTATGCCTTATATCTTCCAAGATATGATGAATAAAATATGTCATCACTGTTTTAATTTATCATACTCCTATTTTCAAAATACTCTTTCCGGTTCCATAGTAGGAAAAGTACGTGGCATAGGTGATAATTATTATAAAATACATCAAGCAATTGAGCATAAATTAAGCGTACCATTCCTTACTACCTTATTTTCCGGTATTAGTCTTGCCTATACTAATATAAAAATATTTATTTTTATTATGGCTTTTACTGCTATTTATTTACCGCTTGCTTTAAAGTTCTTTACTAAACTTGCAAAGATGGAACAGGCTAAGCAAGATTCTTGGTATAATTTATTTGGTATAGTTGCTGATTGTATTACAAATATTTTCACTATTTTTTCATTTGCGGCAAAACAGCGAGAATTAAATAAAGTACAAGATTATTATCGCAATGTACATAATCCTTTAGTGATTAAATATTATAGATATGATCTCATTATCTCTATAATACTGTCCCTGATATATTGGGTATATTTGATAGGAGTATTTATATATGTAATTCACTTACGTAATACTGGCGAGATTGGTATTGGTGATATCGCTTTTATTATGTCGCTAACTTTTTTATTTGCTGAAAATTCCTGGCATAGCACTATGGAAGTTAAAGACTTTTTAGAAGACGTGGCTGCTTTTCGTTCAGCTTTTACAATCATGCAAATCCCGAAAGAGAATATAGACAAAGAAAATGCAGAGAACTTAAAAATTTCTAAAGGCGAGATTATATTTAAAGATATATGCTTTGCTTATACAGAGGGTAACGAGGTATTTAACAGTCTTAATTTGCGTATCAAAGCCGGTGAGAAGGTGGGTATTGTTGGGCATTCAGGTAGCGGTAAGTCTACTTTAATTTCGCTACTATTAAAAAATTTCAAAGCATCAAGCGGTGATATTATAATCGATAATCAAAGTTTGTATGATGCTTCTTCTGATAGTTTGCGTTCTCAAATATCATTAATTCCACAAGATATTATGCTTTTCCATCGTTCAATCAAGGAGAATATCGGCTATGCAAAAGAAAACGCTACGCAAGAGAAAATAGAAAACGCTGCAAAGGCTGCAAATATCCATGAATTTATTGAAACTTTACCGGAAAAATATAATACAATTGTTGGTGAGAGAGGGGTAAAGCTAAGCGGCGGGCAGAGACAGCGTATAGCGATTGCTCGTGCTATCCTTAAAAATGCACCAATCCTAATTTTAGATGAAGCAACTTCAAGCCTTGATAGTAAAACAGAGCAAGAAATACAAGAATCTATTAATATAATGCTTGATATTGAAAATGTAACGATAATTGCTATCGCTCATAGATTATCTACCATCAAACATATGGATAGAATTATTGTCATGGATAAAGGTCAAATTGCCGAAAGCGGTACTTTTAAAGAACTGCTTTCTAAAGATAAGGGAAAATTTAAGGAGCTTTGGGAACATCAAGTTAACGGATTCGTTTAGGTATACTACTTATCTTTCAAGAATTGCTCTTTCATTTTATTAAGGACCTCGTGATGCTCACGTACTAGATGTACGCTCCGCTCACTCGCCTATCAAAATAAAATTCAATTCTTGAAATACAAGCAGTATACTCGTTTAATTTGGAAAATTGGTGTTGTCGTTCTACAAAAGCTGCGGTACTCACGTATAGTATACGTTCCGTTCCTCGCTTTGTGAACTCCTAGCTCTTTTTGAAATTGACCTTCGTCTACCAATCTTTCTAGCACTACTAAGTAAAGATAGATATAAACAATTTTTTTCGTCATTGTGAGGAGAAACGTAGTTTCGACGCGGCAATCCAGTCAAAAAATATAAATTTATAGTACTTTTTATTATTTTTCTGGATTACCGCGCAGCCTGCGGTTGCTCGTAATAACGATGTCTATCTTTGGTTAGCAATGACACCTTTCTTAAATAGACAAATACTAAAAAATATAGTAAATCATAACTAAATCAACTAAACAGAATATAAAAATGACTAACTCTAACTTAAATAAAGCCGTAAGTTACTATACAGCCATGCGTGATAAAAATTTTGATGAAATGGCTGGATGTTTACATCCTAACATCCATTTTATAGGTCCATTATCGGTTATGGACGGTAAAGAGTTGGTCGTTGAAGCTGCTAAAAATTTTGCTATGTTTTTTAAGAATCTTACAATTAGTGAAAAATTTTATGCAGACAATAAAGTTATGTTAGCATTAGAATTTGATTGTCCTGAACCTATAAATGTTTTCAGGGGTGCTTCGTTATTATCTTTTAATGAAAATCTGATTTCTCGTATTGAGTTATTTTATGATGCTCGTCCTTTTGTAACAAAAAAAGAAGAGATTTTTAGTTAAATAAATCAGCTATAGTTATAATAAATATAAGGTTTTACGTGTCATGAAAATTATTTTTTAGAGCTGTCATACCGTGGTTTGTCCACGGTATCCAGATTAGAAATTTGTTATGGATAAAGGACAGATTGCCGAAAGCGGTACTTTTAAAGAACTGCTTTCTAAAGATAAGAGGAAATTTAAGGAGCTTTGGGAGCATCAAGTTAACGGATTTATTTGGACTTCGTGTAGTTTTTAAAAGTATTTATATTTGCAATAAAAACCTAAGTAATAATTTCTACTTAAAATTTAGATCAATTTACTATATAATCTAATTTTTAATTCGCTCAAACGTCTTATGCAAAATATAAATACTACTTACACCCTTCTTCTTATCGCAATAATAACATCATTATTTGTTAAAAACAAAAAGCCGTCTTATATTTTACTCATCATTACTAATTTGTTTGCTTTATACCAAGGTGTAATAAATATTGTTGGTTTCTTTTCTTTGGTTTTATTTGCCGGTATAATTTATTCTTATTTTAATTTTCAAAATCTCAATAAAATAGCAAAGATTTTATTGTTTTTAATAATATCCATTTGTGTAGCAGCATTTGCTTTGCATAAAGTGCCAGGATTTTTTAATATATTAGCAATTCACCAAATACAATTATCAGAATTATCCCCACCATTTTCAATGTATTTGAATTTTGATAAAGTTATGGCGGCTTTAATAATTTATTGTGTTAGTGATTTATATATTTTAGAAAAAAATAGTAAATCGGCATATATAAAATATACCATTACTTCCTTGTTATTATGTATTATAGTAATTCTCACTCCAAGCTTTATAAGCGGTTATATATTATTTGATCCTAAATTACCGGATATTTTACCGATTTGGACAATTAATAATTTCTTTTTTGTTTGTATGAGCGAAGAAATAATTTTTCGTGGTTTTATGCAGAGAACATTACAAGATATTCTAAAAAAGCAGCAAATATTAGCTATTATTATAACATCTTTAGTATTTGGGTTTGCTCATTTTCAAGGTGGCTTAATATATATGGCTTTAAGTAGTATATGTGGTTTTTTCTACGGTTATGCATATTATAAAACTGGTAAAATATTATGCTCTATGGTAGTGCATTTCGGTTTAAATCTATTTCATCTATTATTATTTACTTATCCTACCGCTATTAAAATTTTATGAAAAACAGCAATATAATCAACTTTATTTATGAAGTTTGTAAGCCGTTTAAATGGTTAATATTGGGGCAATTTACGGTTGCGATTGTATGGGCGATTGATATGAGTCTACGCCCTTATATACTAAAGCTCATGCTTGATAAAATTCCTTTATTAAATGCCGATAATGTAGCAAGCGAATTATCAGGATTAATGGTTTTTTATCTTAGTATGTCATTAGGAGTAAGTATTATATGGAGATTTATAGATTATACTCGCATTAAATTAAAATCTCCGCTAAAGCGTCACATAACAGATACTTTGATGAACAAAATGATGCAGCATTCGCAAACTTTGTTTCAAAATCATTTTGCTGGAAGCCTTGCTAATAAAGTAAAAGACGTAATGAATAATATTCCTGATTTGATAGATATAGTAATACTTCAGTTTTTTGGTAATTTTATAGCGGTAGTGATATCTATTTTTACGGTTTGGACTATAAATTATAAATTTTCATTATTATTGGGTATTTGGGTAGTTATTTTTACCCTCAGCGCAATTTATTTTTCAAAACGTGCACGAGAATTATCCAAGAAATCCTCTGAAACTCACTCAAAAGTAGTCGGGTATGTAGTTGATATATTAAGTAACATTGTCAGCGTTCATTTATTTGCTTCAAAAAGAATGGAATCGAGGAGATTGGGAAGACAGCTTGACGAATATGTACAAGCCCATCAGAAACGTGACTGGTGGTTTTTATATATGTTTGCTTTTCAAAGTATATTATTTATTGTTTATCAAATTATCGGCTTTGTTCTTTTAATATCCGGTTTTAAGGAAGGTAGTGTTACTCTAGGCGATTTTGCACTACTTATAACCCTTAATATCTCTATTGTCGATATTTTATGGGCTTTATCACGTGACATTCTAAATTTTGCTAAAGCAATAGGTGAAACTAAACAGGGGCTTGATATTGTCTTAACACCAATGGAGATTGCCGATAAGCCTGATTCTAAAGCTTTAAAAATAAAAGAAGGGAAAATAACTTTTGATAAAGTAAAATTCCAGTATAAAAACACTGCGCCATTATTTCAAAATAAATCGGTTATTATTAAGGCTGGTGAAAAAGTAGGGCTTGTTGGTTATTCCGGTAGCGGTAAAACTACTTTTGTAAATCTAATTTTAAGAATGTATGATATAAATGAAGGTAGTATTTTTATAGATGATCAAAATATTGCAAGCGTAACGCAGGAATCGTTGCGGAGTAATATAGGGGTCATACCGCAGGAAGCTTCGCTTTTCCATCGCAGTCTTATGGAAAATATTCGTTACGGTCGCTTAGATGCTAGTGATGAGGAAGTAATAGAAGCAGCAAAAAAAGCTCATGCGCATGAATTTATCGAAAGACTTCCGGAGCAATATGAGTCTTTAGTAGGAGAGAGAGGGGTTAAATTATCAGGCGGGCAGCGTCAAAGGATAGCGATAGCTCGGGCAATACTTAAAAATGCCCCGATTTTAATTTTAGATGAAGCAACTTCGCAATTGGATTCGGTAACGGAAAGTTATATACAGGAAAGCCTATGGAATTTAATGCAGGGGAAAACAACTATAGTGATTGCACACCGCTTATCGACCCTACTACATATGGATCGGATTCTGGTTTTTGATAAAGGTAAGATTGTGGAAGATGGTGAGCATGGGGAGTTACTTACAAATAAAAAACTTTATAAAATTCTGTGGAATGCACAAATAGGCGGTTTTTTACCGGAGAGAATATAGTAATGAATAAAAAAAATAATATAATAACTTTCTTTACTTTATGTACGGTTATAATACTAATAATTCTGGGATTTTGGCAACTTAATCGTTTAAAGGAAAAAAAATTATTTTTAGCGGCTATGGACCATAACCTTACTAGTCCTGCTGTAGATTTGAAGGATTTAAAAGATGATTTTATTTACCATAAAGTAAAAATTACCGGACATTTTTTACCGGGGCAAGATATCCATCTATATGGGCGTAGATCGATGTCGAAAGAAAAAGACGGCTATTATTTAGTGACGCCTTTTAAAACTATAGACGATAAAATTATTTTAGTAGCACGAGGTTGGTTTAGTAATCGTAATAAAAGTATAATTGGCGATTCTGCAAATAGACTTTTTTCCAAACTCGCTTATAGGGAGAAATTTAAAGGAGACACGGAACACAGAACCGCAACGTACTCTAGCGTACGTGAGGATTCGAGTACCGGATCGACGTATAAATTACCCCTAGAAGTAGAGTTTGGAAAAAAGTCTATTGAGCAAGAGCATGAAATTATTGGCGTTACCATGCCGTCTGAGAAAATACGTAGCTATATACCAGATAATGATATTAAAAATAATGTTTGGTTAACTTTGGATTTAAAAGCAGCTACCAAAATTTTAGACCTAGAACTTCAAAATTTTTATATAATACAAGAAGGAAAAGATATTAGTAATTTGGATATTTTATTACCGCTTTCTATAAATCACTTGGCAAATATTAGAAATGATCATTTAGAATATGCTTTAACCTGGTTTGGACTGGCTATCTCTTTAATCGTAATTTATATTATTTATTCTAGGGCTAGGGCCACAGAACCTAGAAAATATAAATCATGATTATTATTTGTAATTAATTGAGTAAGTTGTTCATGTATAACGGACTCATCAATTATAGTAACACGTTCCGGTCTTTCCTTAAACATTATCTCATAGCATTCCAATTCCTCAAATACTATCTCATTCCTTTGAGCCAGGTTACCAGTTTTACTTTTGACAATATCATAACAATCTAAAGCCTCGCAATAATATTTTTTTGTAAGTAAATAATCTCCCTTTTGACGCAAAAATTCTGGATGTTCTTGATTATTTTCTATAAGTTTGTCGTAACACTTGAAGCCCTTACTCGTTTGCCCGGCAGCATCATAATATTTTATTGCTAGTGTTAAAACCTTATTACTTTCATTAAGTTCTAATCGATCGCTTAATTCAAATAATGTATCACCAATTTTTTTATACAATAAGTCTTTTAGTTCTTTATTAAAGCTAAGAGCTTTTATAAATTCTTCTGCTGCTTTAAAAAACTCTCTTTTTTTACTATAAATTTCTCCCTTATAGAAATGAGCTAAAGCTGTGGTTTTATTTATCTCTTGAGGTTGAGGGTATTGTTCTAGCAACCGTATGGCAGTTTCATAATAATCTAGCTCACTATTAACGTCTTCCGGTTCCATAAGCTCTATCTTTTTAATAAAAGGTGTAGCAATTTCATTTATTATTGTTTTGCAATGATCAATTGCAGAGACAATAAGAGCATTAGGGAAATTTTCTGTTAAGGCGTTTAAGTGTTTGTTAAACAATTTAAAAATATAGCTGTAATTATGTATTTGCTCTTGCTGCTCTGGTGCTTCTACAAATTTTTCAATAATATCCAAGAGTGGAAGAATCGTATTTTCATTATTTTTTTCTATTAAATCCTGAAACTCAAATATTTGCTGCAGCCCTTGGAAATGCTTAGGCTTTTCGAGAGTTGAGGAGGTATAATTTTTACAAGGCCCTAATAAGAATTTTTGAATATGAGTGTTATAATTATCAAAAAATATCTGACAATTTAAAGGTTGGTAATAATGAAAATTTTTTTCATTAAAAGTTAAAGTTATAAAATCGGTTATGGCAGCAATATTAACATTTATTAAAAAATATACCTTCCTCAATTCTTCATAATCTTTTAGACGTAAAGGTAAAGGATTAATTTCGACGCTAGCAGCTTGTAAATCATTAAAATCTTCAATTAATATTTTTACGGGTACTAACTTTGATTGAGATGTAAGAATTTTAATAGATATAGGAGAAAATAAATCTTCTAAAAACTTCTTAAACTCTTCACGCTTTCGAACTATATCATACACTGCTCTATCAAAATTATTTGGTTCTTGGGCATTAGTTATTACTAATGAAAGACTGTTTTTTAATTTTTCTAGCTCTGATATAGTAAAAATACTAGTAAAGAAATCAAGGATAGAGAGAAAATCGCTACTTTTTTCTATTACTGATGATTCGGAAGTTAATACTATAAACTTTAATTTTGTAGTAGTTTCCGATAATCTTTTTATAAAAAATCTATTAATCAATCCTTGAGCTAGCTCAGTAGTAATTTCTAAATCCTGACAATCCCAAATTACAGTCGTATCTATTTTATATTTATTAGGAATTTTTATTTCATGATTAGAATTACTAGAAGTTTTATTATTTAAGGATGATACTAAAATAGTATCTGTATTGCCCGGTCCCCTCAATATTATTAGCGCCTCTTCTGCTTTTTCTTCTGTTTTGTTATAAATTTGTTCCAATGCAGAAAATATTTGCTTTCTCTCATAGGTAAACTTCATATATTTAATTTTTAAAATTAATTTTTACCGTATCGCTTTCACCTGCATTATCGATAACCCTTATAATCGCTTCCCCAGCTTTAGGTTGCCAAGATAAAGGGTCATTTGGTTTAACGGTTGCTATTAACTCATCGTTAACAAACCAAAAAATATCGGATACGCTAGGATCAACAGTTGCCGCAAAAATAATCCTATCACCATTTTTAATTGAATAAACAGAATTTTTTATGGGAGAGGTAATTTTAGGTTTTTGATAATTTTGGTTTACTAAATTACCACAGTAATTGCCTGCTAGCGGTTTCGGTAATAAATGAATACCGGCGTTTTTATATACCGATAGTAAATCGGTTGGCCAAAAATTCACTATTCTATACTCGGTTTGTCCTTCTATGAAATTACAAGCAGGCATACCGTTCGTTCTATCTATTAAAATTTTCCTATATATCCCTGAAGGTTTTATCGGAGATTTGCCTTTAATAAACAAAGTATCGGTTTTGATTGGACACATACCATTGTAAATATCACCAGTATCAGCACAGACAGGAATTTTAGTAATTTCAAGTCCTGTTATTTTACCTTTAATTAAATCTTGCTCTTTGTCCTTATTTATTACCGTATTTATAATATTAAAAAATAAGGGTGCAGCAGTTTCTACTCCAGTAAATGTTCCTCTAACCTGTCCTTTAAAATCTCCGATCCATACGGCCAGGGCGTATTTACCGAATATCCCGACTGTTAAAGCATCTCTAAACGAACTGGAAGTGCCGGTTTTCCAATATATCGGTAAGCCTGGCTCTATATTATTATAAGCATGCGGGTGAGCGGTATCTTTTAAAATATCTAGAGTTAGATAACTCGCTTCCCTGGATAGGAGCGTTGCAGACGTAAATCCCTGTTTTGAATCTATTAATTTCTTTAACGGTTGATATGAGCCTAAATTAGCAAGCATTGCATAAAGCTTCACCAATTCTTCCATATTAATCTCTACTGCTCCAAGGGCTATAGACAAACCATATATTCCCGGTTCCTGTAATTTAGCAATTTTTGCCTGTTGTAAAAATTCGTAAAAATTAGGGTTTTTTAATTTGGAAGCCAGAAATATCACCGGTATATTACGGCTTTTTATTAATGACTCGCTCGCGCTCATACCCCCGGCAAAACTACTATCAAAATTTTCCGGCTTGTAGTTGTCGTAACGAACAGAAGAGTCTTTTAGCAAAGTTAGAGGGTGGATTAACGATTGATCGAAAGCCAAAGCATAAATGAAGGGTTTGAGAGTCGAACCGGGAGATCTGTAAGCTTTCGTGCCGTTTATTTGACCATCTATATCAGTGTCAAAAAAATTAGCAGAGCCGACACTGGCTAGTACTTCCATGGAGGTAAAATCCACTAGCATCGCAACGGCATTAGTGATGCCATATTGTTTGCGTGCATTGATATATAATTTTATTTGTGTTTCTAAAGTAGCCTGTAAATTCCTGTCTATAGTAGTGAAAATATCTTTACTGCTGCTATTTTGTGCCAATATATCTAAAGTAAAATGCGGGGCGATAAAGGGTAAGTTTTTGGTTTTATTAAATTTTATGGGCAGATTAAACAAATTACTATAAATGGCATCCTGCGGGTGAGTTTCCAGCCATTTAGAAGATAGATAGCTTCTAGCTTTTTTTATATTATTGCTAACTTTGTTTTTTCCTCTCTTAACCGGATTTTGCGGTATCACGGCTAGAGTTAAAATATCTAGTAAATTTAAATTTTTAAGCTCTCGGCCGAAATAAATATAGCTTGCAGCTTCTACCCCTTCAATATTACCGCCGTAAGGAATTAAATTTAAATAAGCTTCTAAAATTTCATTTTTTGAGTAATGTAGCTCCAAATGGATTGCTTTAATAATCTGATATATTTTACCGGGTATAGTACCGGAATTTATACCACATCTTATGCGTGCAGCTTGCATAGTGATAGTGGAGCCGCCAATTTTCCGCTCCTTATGTAGGTAGGTAGAGCGGAAAGCTTTGAATAATGAAAGAGGGTTAACTCCAAAATGCGAATAAAAATATTTATCTTCATATAATAAAACTGCTTCTATGAATTGCTGCGGTATCTTATTAAGCGGCGTGTATATTCTATATTTGTCATCTTTTGAGAGAGAAATACGCATTAACTCTCCATGCCGATCAAATACTTTTTGTGAGAAACTGACTTTATGAAGCAAAAGGGGAGGGGGGAGTATAAAATATACTATAATGCCGATTGTTAATAGAGTTATAATTAGCTTTGTTTTGTAGAGCAAAATAATATACCCGTTATGTTTTTTATGTCGATGCTATTCTTGTGTTTTTATGATCCACGCGGGCAAATGCCCTTCCCGCCTTGCTCCTCTATGTCATTTTCGCTTGCTCTCTATGTCATTCCCGTGAAAACGGGAATCCAGAAAATAATAGTCATCTTGAATTTATTTCAGGATCTCTTGAATTAGATGCTGAACCAAGTTCAGCATGACAAAAAAGCCTGGATTCCCGCCTCCGCGGGAATGACATAAAATCTCAACTTATTTATACCCTAAAACACTATAATAAAAAATGCCTATATCAATATAAGAAAAATATTAATAAAACATATTGACTATTTGATTTGTTTTTCGTATAATGCCTTTTAAGTTAGTTAATAAGTTAACTTTTTGTAAACAAATTCACTCGCGCCTCTTTATTTACTTTATGTAAGCTATAACCTCCCTGCCTCTTTAACACAAAAGCTAAAAATCTATCTAAGCCTATCAAATACATATTTAAATTTCTTGACTTTAATTTTTTATCCTGTATAATGTTTCTTAATTATATAAAAATTTATTAATATTTTAAAAAAGGTTAAATTATGCAAAATAGTAAATCTAAGTTTGTTAAAAATTTAATGCTTATTGCTGTATCTACAACTATATTAAGCGGAATAGCGGCAGAAGCGATAGCAGCAGGGGGATTTAAGCGTCCTGCGCCTCCAAAAAAAGTAGGTGGGAGAATTGTAATTCCTGGAGGAGCTGCTATTCCTGTTCCCCCTCCACTGCCTGGGGCTATTCCTGTTCCCCCTCCACTGCCTGGGGCTATCCCTGCCGCCCCTCCGGGGCCTGGGGCAGCAGGAGCTCCAGCTGCTGTAGTAAAAGCAGGCAAGCCTGGACTAGTAGGTGGTGCATTCAGGGTTATTAGTAATGATGAAGCAGCAAAAAGGCTGGGGATTCCTGTAGTTGCGCATTATTCAGCTGATGATAAAAAGAAAATCACTAAGATACAGAATGATGCAAGAACGAAATATAGAACAATAAAGATGAGTGCACCTGATATAGATCATCTTGCAGTTGCTTATGGTTTTACATTAGATCCTGTAAATAATACATATAAAAAAGCGGATCTCACTAAGATGCGTATATATATAGCAGGTTTAATAAGCGCAGAAGAGGCTAAAAAAGGTGGCGGCGCCAAAGCAGCAATGGTAGCGCAGATTGCAGCTAAGAAAGTTGGTGGTGCAAAGGCAGCAGCGAAGGCAGCAGCTCGCGCTCTTGTAGTAGGCGCTGCTAAAGCTTATGTAAGTGTAGTCCCAAGGGGTAAATATGAGGTTTCTTATTTTAATGTTAGAACTAGCCTTATAGAAAAAATTGATGTTACTCATGAAGTTACTTTAGCGTCTGATGACTTCAAAAATACTAAAGTAAAACTAATGGCATTTGATAAGAAAAATCCAGTAGATCCAAAAGATTATCCTCAAAAGGAGCGGGAAGAAGTTTTTAAAGCTGTAACACAAGTTATTACAAAGAAAGTGTTAAGTGATCGCGGATTAACAGAAGATAGAGCGATGTTAGCAGCTTATTACGATGCCAACATCGGAGGTGACTCATATGAGAAATATTATACTTCTAGAGATGTAGATACTATTAAGAGCGTAGGCGGAGCTATCGCGTATAATAAGAAGTTACAAGCTGAAATAGATGCAGAAAAAAAAGCTTTAAATCCAGCTGTGCTTGGAGCAGTAGCTTATCAAAATGCTTGTAATGCAATAGATAAAGCATATAGAGACCCTAAAGATGAGGATGTAATAAACACAGCTACCAAGCGTTCAATTCCATATAACCAATTTTTAGATGAAGCAATATTAGAAGCTAAGAAGAAGGCAGCGATAAATTTCTTATTAAATGAGGAAAAAACACGACTTGAAGCTGTAGGAGGAGGAGTAGCGGCTTTAAGAATTGACGGTGCTACGACCTTCTTAGCGAACGATGTAGGAGTTATTCTAGCTGCTCCTCCAGCTCTAGATTTATCCCCAACCATACCTACTGATTCTTTTAAAACCGGAGGAAGTAGCAGTGCTGCTGGGGCTACAATAGTTATGCCAGAGACTGCAGCGGTTAAAAAACTACAAGCAGAAATTGCTATTTTAAAAGCGCAAGTAGCTAGCACTGTTTCTAAAGGCGGGTTTAATAATGATCCTACGTTATTAACAGAATTAGATAACCTAAAAAATAAACTAGTTGAGACTACTAATGCACTTGTTGCAGAATCTGCAGCCAACGCGGCTTTAAAAGCTGAATATGTAGATGCAAATAGTAATTTGGGTAAATTAAGAGTAATTTTTAAGAACCACGGCACGCAGCTTACAGAAGAGGAAAGAGAATTCTTAGATGAAATAAGAAATAGCTCAGATCCTGCAGAATTTATTGAATATATTGAAGAAAATCCTGACAAAGTACCTGCTTTATTCCTAAACAAAGATCTTTTAGAATTATTAAAACAAGATGCCGGGGTATTAAATAAATTAGAAGTAGTAGAAGAAGTATTAAGTAAAGAGGAAGAACAAAAGGAAAAGGTTAAATATATTAAAGAAATAATAGAAAAAGCAGAGAAAGCAGAAATAGAAAGGATTGAAGATTATAATTTAGGTGAGCAAGCTAATGATATAATTAAAACAACAGAAGAAACCATGGATGCTAGTGGTAAAATGTTAGCTTCAGTGACTGAAACTATAATACCTGAACTATCTAATAGATTATTTTCTTTAGATACTAGTACTGTTGCTATTATGGGTGCTGGTGATGAAGAAGAGCCTATTAAAAAAGGTTTATGGGTTAGTGGATTGTTTGGTAGTAGTAAACAAGAAAATTCTGCGAATGCTGCAGGTTACAAAGGTCGCACTAGCGGTGCTACAATTGGTTTTGATATAGATTTAAATGATGATATTTTAGGTATTGCTTATACTAATATTAGATCTAACTTTAAATATAATAAAAACCGTGGTAAGTCTAATATTACTGGGCACGTTCTAAGTTTATATGGTCTAAAAAACTTACCTAATAATTTTTCGCTGCAAGGAATAGTTTCTGGGGCAACTAATATACTTAAGAATAAGCTGCCATCTCAAGACGGTATCATTAATGGTAAGTATAAGAATAATAGTGTAAATTTTGAAACACTTTTAAATTATACTTATACAATATCAAATATGATGAGTATTAAACCAAATATCGGTATTAGATATGGGTATACTCAAGACGGTACATATAATGAAAGTGATAGAGGAATTCAGCACCTATCTGTTTCTTCCAAAGCGCAGAATACATGGACCGGGATTATTGGTGGTAGAGTGAAATTTGCTCCAATAACTGTTGTTGAGGGTATTAATGTGACTCCAGGTCTACATGGATCTGTTGAAACACGCCTTACTAATAAGAACAAGTTAGTACAAGCTAAAGTAAGTTGGAAAGATAAGAGTCGTGAAAAAACTTTAGTTTTACCAAAACAACCGAAAGTGGGTTATAATATCGGTGCTAGCGTTCTTGCTCAAAAAGCTAATATTAGTCTTTTGTTAGAATATAACTGCCACTTACAAAAGAAATACCAAAGCCACCAAGGTTTTGCCAAGTTGAAAGTTAATTTTTAACTCTATTTACTCTAGGGTAAGGCTTTTTAAAGCCTTACTTAAATTTCAAGAATATCCTCAGCAACCGCTCTTGTTACTCCTGAGAGCGGTAAAGCTTCTATAGTAGGTACTTCCACATTATCAAGCTCTTGAGGGAGCAATATCATTTTTTCCATTAATATTTCTAATCTTTGCATTATTGTTAGCAATACTTTCGCGACATTCCCTATAGATGAATTATCTTCTATCGCCGATGGTGTAACACTTGATTGCTCTAACTCCTCTACCTCTTCTATACTATGATAAGGTTTAGAGGTTGAAGCATGGTTCCATAATAATTTTTCTCTAATTATATTTATTTGTGCTTTAGATAATTCAGGAATTTCTGTCTGTTTATTTTCTATTACTTGTAATAAAGGAAAGGCCAAATTAGTTAATATTATAGGCTTCAAATTTTTTGCTATTTCATACATTAGTATTATACCTTTATGATCTAATTTCTCGTAGCAAAGTTTTAATGAGCCTGAATCCTTTTCTTTAGCTGCTTCAATAGTTCCTAAAATGTAAATTATTTGCTCTTGATTAGTATTTTCAAGTATTTTTAAGAGTGTTTCATGTTTAAGGTTCAGATCTTTACATAAGCTTTTTATTAGTTTATGTGAAGAAAGGGACTCTTGAGTTGAAGAAATAGAAGAGACATTAGATACGCTATTCCACCTCTTATGGTTTTTATACATAAGATACCTTATAAATTAATGCGTTATTAATTTATATTAACAAAATAAAAAAAGCAAACTAATTTTTATTAATAAAAAAATATATAAGTAAGATTTATAGAAAATTTATTTATAAGTACTTGCAAAGTTAGATTAGATAAATAGAATCTATAAAAAATACAATAGAGGGGAAAATATATGCTCAATATAAATTTTACAAAAGAAGAATCATTACATAATCAAGGCATAATAGTTTTTATTAACGATCAATTAAAGCTTGATAGTAATTTAATGGCAATTGATCAGCAGCATCACGGTTTAATTTCTAAAACCATGCAAAGTAAACTAAATTTTGCTGGCAAATTTGGCCAAATAAAAGTAATTACTTCCGTTATTAAGACCGGTGAAATTAAATATTTAATTCTAGTTGGTTTAGGCGCAGAAGAAAAATTAAAAGAATCACAAATTGAAGAATTAGGCGGTAAAATTTTATTACAAAGTACTTGTGCAAAAATTACTAGTATTGGGCTAAAATTAACCGGTAGAATCAGTAATTTTGAACCGCATATTTTTACTGCCTTAATAGCTAGTGGTGCTGTTCTTGCGTCTTACCGATTTGATAAATATAGAACTACTTTAAAAGAAGAAGAGAAATTTGCTGTTGAGTCTTTTGAGATTGTTACTGATAACCTAGTTGAAGCCGAAAAATTATTTGAAGAGAAAAATTTGATCGCTCAGGCGGTGTTTTTTGCCAGAGATATTAGCAATGAGCCGGCAAATATTAAAAGCCCGCAAGTTTATGCTGATAGAGTAGCAGAGTATCTTGAAGAATTCGGTGTAGAGGTATCTATTATTGGCGAGCGAGAAATGAAAAATCTCGGTATGGGAGCGCTGCTCGGTGTCGGTCAAGGTTCTCAGAATGAGTCCAAATTAGTAGTTATGGAATATTATGGCGGTGATGATGATATTGCTCCGATTGCTTTCGTCGGGAAAGGAGTTACGTTTGATACAGGCGGGATTTCTCTAAAACCTTCCGGAAATATGGATTTAATGAAATATGATATGGCAGGTTCTGCTGCCGTAGTTAGTGCTATCGGAGCACTTGCTGCTCGTAAAGCTAAAATTAATGTAGTCGGGGTAATAGGACTCGTTGAAAATATGCCTTCAGGTAATGCGCAAAGACCCGGCGACGTTGTAACTACTATGTCGGGACAAACTGCCGAGGTTCTAAACACCGATGCAGAAGGGCGGTTAGTTTTGGCCGATGCTATTTGGTATGCGCAGGAAAAATTTAAACCCGAATGTGTGATAAATCTTGCTACACTTACCGGTGCTATCGTCGTAGCTTTAGGGCATACATATGGTGGGTGTTTTTCAAATAACGATCAGTTAGCAGAAAAATTAATTAATAGCGGTAATAAAGTTAACGAAAAATTATGGCGGATGCCGCTACATAACGATTACGATGCAATGATTAACTCCGATATAGCTGATATGGCAAATATCGGTAACGTTCCGGGAGCAGCAGGAAGTTCAACGGCAGCGCATTTTATCAAGCGTTTCGTAAAGAATGAAACCGCTTGGGCGCATTTGGACATTGCTGGTGTTGCTAATAGTAAAAAACCTTCATCGTTAGGACCTAAGGGCGCAGTCGGCTACGGGGTAAGGCTGCTTGAGCAATTCGTCAAGGATTATTATGAGCAAAGGTAATTCTCCTTATATATTTGTAGTCGGGAATGAAAAAGGTGGAGCTGGTAAAACTACCTGCTCCATGCATTTAATAGTTGCGCTGCTTTATCAAGGATATAAGGTTGCAACTATCGATATCGATTCACGTCAAGCATCTTTAACAAATTACCTAAAAAATCGGGAGTTATATAATAAACAAAATCCTGATAAACAAGTAGTAAGTCCGCAGCATTTTCATCTGCCTGAAAGCCTGAAAGAAAATAAGGGTGATGAGGAAGAGGAGCAGAAAATAATATTTGAAAAAGCGTTAACTGAGGCAAGTAATGCCGATTACATAATAATAGATACACCGGGAAGTCATACGTTTTTATCTCGGCTTGCCCATTCTTATGCCGATACAATAATTACGCCAATTAACGATAGCTTTCTTGATTTAGACGTAATAGCTAAAATTAATGCAAAAGACGGCATTATTAGCCCATCAATTTATAGTCAAATGATTTGGGAGCAGAAAATGCAGCGTGCCAGTCGTGACAAGGGAAGTATCGAGTGGATAATACTACGTAATCGTTTAAGCAATCTTGATGCAGTAAATAAACGTCGTGTCGCAAATGTTTTAAATGATCTTGCAAAAAGAATCAGCTTTAAATTAGCTGATGGTTTTAGCGAAAGAGTAATATTTAGAGAATTATTTTTGCAAGGTCTAACTTTGCTGGATTTAAAAAATGCTCGATATGATCGAGTATTTAGTACTTCTCATGTTTTGGCTCGTCAAGAGCTGCGAAATTTTTTAAGTTTTTTAGGTATAAAGCCTGTCTTTTAGTTTTTAATTGCAGAAACGTAGGACTTTGTATATGTTTATTTGGATAGGTTAAAGCATTTTTTATGTCATTCCCGTGAAAACGGGAATCCAGAAAAATTAAGCTAAAGATGTAACGATACCATTATATAGAAAAAAGCCTTACAAGCTAAGGCTTTTTAGCCTGGATTCCTGCGATCAATGGAATGACATAAGAGCCATGCAACAACGCCTCGCCTTGGCAGGGATGACATAAAAGGTTGACAGAATAGCATAAAGAGATGCAGTAATAACATAAATCACCATCATCATCAAATAAAAATCAAAACAAAAAAATGCATAAATATAGAACTCATAATTGTAACGAATTGCAAATTGCTCATGTTGGAGCCGAGGTTAAATTATCTGGCTGGGTGCATCGAAGAAGAGATCACGGAAATCTAGTTTTTATCGATTTGCGAGATCATTTCGGCGTAACGCAATTAGTATTTACCGACCAGGACCCCAAGCTAATGGACGCTGCTAGCCGTTTGCGTTATGAGTCGGTAATTACTATTACCGGCACGGTTGTAGCAAGATCAAACGATACTATTAATGATACGCTTACCACTGGACAAATTGAGATACTAGTTAAAGAATTTATTATTGAATCGGCTGCTGAAACTCTGCCTTTTGTTATTAATGTAGAGAAGGAAGCACCCGAAGATGTTCGACTTAAACATCGTTTTCTTGATTTAAGGCGTGAAAAATTGCATAATAATATAATACTTCGCTCGCAAATTATTGCTCACATTCGTCATTTAATGATGCAAAGGGGATTTACAGAATTTCAAACACCGATTTTAACAGCAAGCTCGCCTGAAGGAGCTCGGGATTTTTTAGTGCCGAGCAGAATGCATCCAGGTAAATTCTATGCGCTACCTCAAGCCCCGCAACAATTTAAACAATTACTGATGGTTTCAGGGTTTGATCGCTATTTTCAGATTGCGCCGTGTTTTCGTGATGAAGACGCGCGTGCCGATAGATCGCCGGGCGAATTTTATCAATTAGATATAGAAATGTCATTCGTTACGCAGGAAGACGTATTTAATACGGTTGAGCCTGTTATGTATGAATTATTTACCAAATTTACAGATAAAAAAGTATCGCCAGCCCCTTTTACCCGCATTCCTTACCATGAATCGATGCTAAAATACGGCTCTGATAAGCCAGATTTGCGTAATCCGATTATTATTGCCGATGTAACCGAAATATTTAAAGATTCTAATTTTACTATTTTTAGAGAAAATATTAAAAAAGGTTCAATAGTTAGGGCTATACCGGCACCAAAAGCAGCTAGCTTACCTCGCAGTTTCTTCGATAAAATGATTGATTTTGCTATATCGGAAGGTGCTGGCGGGCTTGGCTATATTCAATTTAACGAAAACGGTGAAGCGAAAGGACCGGTGGCAAAATTCTTAAGCGCTGAGCAGTTGGAATCTTTAAAAGCTATCGCTAATATCAGCAACGGTGATGCCGTATTTTTCTCAAGCGATAAGAAAGATAAAGCCGCAAAGCTTGCAGGTAAGGTTAGGATAAAACTTGGAGAAGAGTTAGATTTACTTAAAAAAGACTGTTTCGAATTCTGCTGGATTACTGATTTTCCATTTTATGAATTAAATGAAGAAACCGGTAAGGTGGACTTTAGTCATAATCCGTTTTCCATGCCACAGGGAGGTCTGGAAATTCTGGAAAAAGCTAAAACTACTGAAGAGCTATTGGAAATCACTGCCTATCAATATGATATTGTTTGTAACGGGATAGAGTTATCTAGCGGAGCAATCAGAAATCATAAGCCGGAATTAATGTATAAAGCATTTTCTATTGCTGGATATAGCGCCGAGGAAGTAGATAAAAGATTCGGGGGGATGATCAGAGCGTTTAAATTTGGTGCACCGCCCCATGGGGGAGTAGCCCCGGGCATTGATCGGATTGTTATGTTATTAGCTGAGGCGAGTAATATTAGGGAAATAATCGCCTTCCCGCTTAATCAACAAGCCGAAGATTTGCTAATGAATGCCCCGAATCACGTAGAAGAGAAAGCTTTAAAAGAACTTGGTATAGCATTATTGTCGTCTATGAAAAATAATAAATAGCTTATATTAACGCCAGTATAGGGATAAGAGTATAATTTTATCCCTAGGCTCTGTGAACAAAATTTAAATTAATAATTAAAGACGAGTCTGTAGCTTTTTTCCTTTCATTTTATCGTTTAATTTAGATTGAGTTATTTTTTTAACCTCCTCAAGTCTTTTCGTTTGAAATTCGCCTACTTGACTTTTTAACTTACTACCAATTTTTATGCTTGCGTGGATAATATTTTCTGTTTCATAAAGCTTACTTAGGTTAGCCGGTGAAATTTTCTCTACAAAGTAATTTGATATGTTAGGTAATCCTATTTTTCTACAAAAATTTGCTACCTTGTAATATATTTTATCTTTACCGGTTAAATTGGGAGTGGCGAGGTTTATAAGTTTTGTGGTCTCTTTAATATTCCTTTTATAATCCGGATCATTTTTTATATTATTAATGTTTTGATCCGTAAGATAATTTTCTTTTTTTAGCTCATTCATGATATTTGCATAAAATTTTTCTATCTCTTTATCAGTGATTTTTTTGCCAACTGTCTGTTTGGTGAAATCAACGACTAAAGATTCCAATTTTTCCCCAACAGCTTTGTCCTGTACACGCATTGATTCTACAGGATCAGAAAGTTGCATATCTACTTTATCTTTCTCAATAATACCTTCTCTTTGTTTCCATTTTCCTTCTGAATCTTTTTTCCATAATTTTTCTTGTATAGTTTCTTTTTTTAAACCTATAGGAGTTTTAATTTGATAATCATTTTCATATGCCCACTCCAAAGCATCTTTCCCATCAATTTGAATTTTATTTTTAGCTGCATAGAGTACAGGGTCTCTAACAGCAGAGTTAGCGAAAGCTTCTAACCAACCTCCATTTTTAAATTCAGGAGAGACATTACTAAATTTTGTAACTATTTCAGCGCTTTTAGCCACTTCCTTCATATTAACGAGGTTTTCTTTTATATTGTCCTTATAATGCTTCCTCAAATCATCAAAATTTTTAATATCAGCACTTAATGCAATATTTTTCGGATCAAATCCAGCTTTTTTTAATTCATCAATTTTTTGGTCCACTATTGCTTCCATCTGTTTTTCATCAAATTGACTTATCATTTGATTTAGCGATTCGCTATATTTATCTATACTAAATGATAAATTACCTGCTTTAATAGCAGCACCGTAACCAACCCCAGAATGCGCAAACATCGCAGCTGTTGACTGAATCATGCTGCTAAAATTATCATGAAATACTAAAAAAGAGCGACCATGATCAATCTTAGTGACGGTTTTACCATCCTGCACCATCAAATTACCGGCATGATAATCTCCTTCTCCGAGCATGTGACAAGCAGCTATGGCTTTTTCAAATCCTTCCAAGTTTTTTAAATTTTTATCATTAGCTCTAACTTTAGTTTGATTTAATAAACCGGAAAATTCTGTCAGGGTTACAGCATTATCAAAGAATTTAGAACGTACATAAAGTGAATTCGAAGAGTGTTCGTCTGCTTTTACTAATCCTTCTTTCGGTGCTCGATCATGTAATAAAAACTGATACATGGTAGAGCCTATTAATTCCTGCACTCCATCTCTTCGATCAGCAATAGCCTGTTTTCGTGCATTTTTATCCTGGATTTCTAGGCAGGCATCATGAGTTTTATAAAAATGTTTTAAAATAAAAGTATTGCCTTCTTTGTCTGTAGCAACATAGCCAGTAGAGACTCCCGCAGTCTTTGCACCTTTTTCGGTAAACTCGCTTTGCTGCGCAACTCGCTTGTCACGTAGCATATCATTAACTGCTGGTGTAGGAGCGTTTATTATCCCTTTAAGTTCTTTATAATCTGCTTTATGCCGCATATCATCTACTTCAACCTGGAGTTCGGTTGCATTTTCTCTGACTATTTCCTGTAACAAGGGTGTATCGATTATCTCTCTTAATTCTTTATTTTTCTCTCCTGGGAATGAATCTTTTATTATTTTTGTTACTTTAGCTAAATCTTGACTATTCAAGTTAGCTAGATCCACTTGACTGATATATAAACTTGTAGTAGTAGGGGACTGGTCATTGGAAAGGTCAATAGCAGCTTCAGCAATACCTTCGCAGGCTCTGAATATTTTGGCATTCAATGCTTCATCTTTGGTTTTTAAGACTTCAAAAAGCTTACTCTTTAGTGATTCTTGTTCTATTCTTTCTTTAGACATAAAAATATATAATTATGTTAATCTTTGCTTCTAAAAGTTTATTATAAAAATTAATTAATTGTTATTATTTTATATAACTGATTTATTTAAATGTAAAAATTAATGGTATTATAGTAACTTATTATTTGCTAAAAATTTATCTTAACTCAATTCAAGAGCTGCTTCCTCCAAGGTTTTTAGTTGATCACGTAATTTTGCCGCTTGTTCAAATTCTAGATTGCTGGCTGCAGCGTACATTTCTTTTTTAAGTTTTTCAATATGGATTTTTAATTTGACAGGATTGTCAAATAATAAATGAGTTTGTTTTTTATCCTGAAGTTTACTATCTACTTTTTCAAGTTCCATTAAAGCATGGATAGTGCGGTTAATAGTTGTTGGAGTTATATTATTTTCTTTATTAAATTCTTCCTGAATAGTTCTTCTACGTAAGGTCTCGCTAAGAGCTTTGTCGATTGATTTGGTCATTTTATCGGCATAAAGTATTACTCTGCCTTCGCTATTTCTGGCTGCTCTACCGATGGTTTGGATTAACGATACCTCTGAGCGCAAAAACCCCTCTTTATCGGCGTCCAAAATCGCTACTAATCCGCATTCAGGAATATCAAGACCTTCTCGTAGCAAATTTATCCCGATTAGTATGTCTATTGTTCCTTGTCTTAAATCTCTCAAGATTTCAATACGCTCAAGCGTATGAACATTAGAATGCAAATATGATGTTTTATAATTTAACTCCTGTAAATAGGTAGTTAAATCCTCCGCCATTTTTTTGGTAAGAGTGGTGACTAAAATACGAAATCCTTTGGCAATAGTACTTTGAATCTCGCCTACTAAATCCTCAACCTGATTAATAGCCGGTCTAACTATACATGCAGGATCAAGCAGGCCGGTAGGTCTAATTATCTGCTCTATTAAATTGTCTCCCGATTGTTCAAGTTCAAAAGGTGATGGCGTTGCCGAGACAAAAATAGTTTGCGGTCTGAAAGTCTCCCACTCTTCAAACTTTAAAGGGCGGTTATCGAGAGCGGAAGGAAGTCGGAAGCCATGTTCGACTAATACTTCCTTTCGTGCTCTATCGCCGTTATACATCGCTCTAATTTGCGGTACCGATACATGGCTTTCATCAACGAATAATAATGCATCTTTTGGCAGGTACTCAAATAAGGTCGGTGGCGGCTCGCCCGGTTTTCTGCCAGTAAATAGCCGAGAGTAATTTTCCACACCTTTACAACTACCGGTTTCCATCAACATTTCCAGGTCATATTGAGTCCGTTGATTAAGCCTTTGATATTCTAATAATCTATCTTGTGATTTTAGGAAAGCTAAACGCTTTTGTAATTCATCCTCAATTTGTACTATAGCTTTTTGTACTGCTTCTTTCGGCATGACAAAATGCGAATTACCATAAATTATTGCTTTATCAAGTTTCGCCAGCTTCTCACCAGTAAGCGGATCAAATTCATGAATATGCTCAAGCTCATTGCCAAAAAATGATAAGCGCCAAGCTTTGTCACTATAGTGCGAAGGGAAGACATCAATATTATCACCTTTTACCCTAAAACAACCTCGCTCAAAACCGATATCATTGCGTTCATATTGTAAATTCACTAGATCATTTAATAACTTATCTCGGGAGTAGGTGTCTCCCGGTACTAAATTAACCGTCATTTGATAATAGAGATCAGGAGAACCAAGGCCATAAATACAGGAAATAGAGGCAACAACTATTACATCGCGACGTTCAAGTAGTGATCTGGTTGCCGAGTGGCGCATTAAATCTATTTGCTCATTAATAGAGGAATCTTTTTCAATAAAAGTATCAGTTCGTGCTATATAGGCTTCAGGCTGATAATAATCGTAATATGAAACAAAATACTCAACGGCGTTTTGTGGAAAAATCGACTTCATTTCTGCATAAATTTGTGCAGCAAGAGTTTTATTATGCGCCATAATAAGCGTCGGTCTGCCGGTTCTCGCAATAATATTTGCCATAGTAAAAGTTTTACCAGAACCGGTAATACCGAGCAGCATCTGAGAGCGTTCCTTAGCTTCCAGCCCTTTAACAATCGTATCTATCGCTTTCGGTTGATCCCCGGCCGGCTTATGCTCTGATATAATAGAAAAATTATTCATTCATTTACTTATGTTAGATTTATATTATAATAACTTAAAATCACATAAAAAAATATACTAATATGAATAAAACTATATTACATACCGTTATTATTTATACACTTGCTCATTGCCCTTACTGTATTAAAGCAAAAGCATTACTTGATAGTAAAAATGTTACTTATCAAGAGATAGCAGTTGAAGATTTTACTGAAGAACAAAAGGAAAAATTGATAAAAAAAGCTGGTGGTAAAAAAACAGTGCCGCAAATATTTATTGATAATATGCACATCGGTGGATGTGATGATTTATTTGAGCTTGAAAAAGAGGGAAGGTTGGATAAATTATTAGAAGGTCAGCCAAAAAAAGTTCCCTCTACAGCCTTTGGCGGTTAAGTTTGGTATTGGCGTAGACCCTTATACGTCATTGCAAGGAGGTATTTATGCCGGCATGGCAATCTAAAATTCCCCTCGTCATTGCGAGTGAAGCGAAGCAATCAAGCTATTTTTTATTTAGATTGCCACAGCCGCTTTGTGACTTCGCAATGACGGCTAGATTGCCACGTCGAGGCTACGCCTCTCTCCTCGCAATGACGGTTTAAGTATCCACGCAACAACCCATTCGCGGGGATGACATAAGAGCAATAGAATAACATCAAAATATGTTCCACTCAACAATAACTAAAACTAAATAATGACTGAAAGACCTTTAAAAAAGAATGCTTTTTCTTCTCTTCTGCCTTATCTCTGGCCGACGGATTTTAAAATTCGATTACGTATTATCATCTCTCTTATCTGTCTGTTAATCGCTAAAATAATTAATATATTAGTTCCGATTGTCTATAAATATGTGATAGACGCATTAAATAACAAGATAGTGCTTTCGGTAATTATTGGTATGATTATTGCTTATGGCGGTACCAAAATATTTGCCCAGATATTTAATGAACTACGTAATATTATTTTTGCTAAGGTAGGGCATCAAGCCACGCGTTTAATTGCTTTAGATGTATTTAAGCATATGCATAATCTTAGCATGCGCTTTCACCTGGATCGTAAAACCGGGGGGCTTAGTAGATCGATAGAGAGAGGGACTAAAGGAATTGAATCGGTGTTACGTTATTCGTTGTTTAACATTATTCCGACAAGTATAGAAGTGCTGTTGGTTTGTACTATACTATGGTATGTTTACGGCATTTGGTTTGCCGTAACTATTTTAGCTACCATGGTAGTTTATACCATTTATACTTTTTCAGTTAGTCAATGGCGTATTTCCTTTGCAAGGCAAATGAATCAAAGTGACAATGTAGCTAATAATAGAGCGATTGATAGCTTGTTAAATTTTGAAACGGTTAAATATTTTGGCAATGAAGAATATGAAGCGAAAAAATTTGATGAAGCGTTAGTAACATATGAAAAATCTGCAGTAAAAACCACTACTAGCCTGTCTATTTTAAATATTGGTCAAGATGTCATTATATCGCTTGGCTTAATCACTCTTATGATGCTTTCTGCTATCGCTATCGAACAGAATAAAATGACAGTTGGCGATTTGATTATGGTCAATTCTTATCTTTTCCAATTATCTATACCTCTTTCGATGCTAGGTTTTGCTTACCGTGAAATTAAGAACGCCATAATTAGTATGGAAGATATGTTTGAGTTACTAAACGTTCCGATTGAAATACAGGATCCTCCTACCAGTGCGATATTACAGATACCGAAAGGGTTGGTCGCTTTTGAAAATGTAAGTTTTGCTTATAACCTTGAGCGGCCTATTTTGCATAATATCGATTTTACTATCGAAAGCGGAAAAACTTTAGCTATAGTCGGAGCTAGCGGAGCAGGTAAATCAACGATCTCAAGGTTGCTTTTTAGATTTTATGATGTAACCGGCGGAAAAATTACTATTGATGGCCAGGATATAAGAGAAGTGACGCAGGAGTCATTACGCTCAGCTATCGGAATAGTACCGCAAGATACCGTTTTATTTAACGATACTATTTATTATAATATTGCTTACGGGGATAGTTCGGCTTCTTATGAAGAAGTTTTAAAGGCTGCCAGAAATGCTCATATTCACGAATTTATTACCTCTTTGCCTGAAGGATATAATGCGATGGTCGGTGAGCGTGGGCTTAAACTTTCCGGCGGAGAGAAGCAGCGCATTGCCATTGCCAGAACTATTCTTAAAAATCCATCAATATATATTTTTGATGAAGCCACTTCTTCGCTTGATACCAAAACCGAAAAATTAATTCAAGCTAGCCTTAAGGAAATCTCAAGCCAACATACCACTTTAATTATTGCTCACAGGTTATCAACAATTATCGATGCCGATGAGATTATTGTTATAGATAACGGCTATATATTAGAGCGTGGCACTCATCGAGATTTATTAAAACAAAAAGGTCGTTATGCCGAATTATGGTATAAGCAACAGGAAGAAGAAATAAAAATATCTTAATTTTATTCATCATCAATAATTTTTATCTCTCCTATATTTTGTATCTTATTGTAGTCGTTAAATATAGAGCCAGAGCTTTCTAGATTTATAGGTGGTATTTTTTGCAATAAATCTAAAGGAGTATAATCTTGTTTATTTTTAATTGTTAAGTTTATTCCCTGGCATTTAAGCAAACAACTTATTATTTCCACATTGCCGTTTTTAATCGCATAATGCAAAGCTGTACTCCCATTTATAATATCCTGCTCATTGACATTAGCCTTATGATGAAGGCACAACCTCACCTCTGATATATTATTATTTAACACCGCTTGATGCAAAGACGGTAATTCTAAAACTCTATTTATTTGAATCTTTGCTTTAGCTTCAAATAATTGTTCTAACCACTCTAATAGCCACATAAATATACCTTTTAAAAAAAGGACATTATTACACTATAAATAGTACCTTGTAAAGATAAAAGTAACTAATAGTTGCTAAATTTCATAACTTTTGCTACAAGTCCATACCAACAATTTTCAGGTATTTTAATTTTGTTACTATAGCCGCAGATAATTAAATGATCTTCTGCCCTAGTCATAGCAACGTAAAGCAGCCTAATATATTCCTGAATATCTTTTTGTTGTTCCTGTGCCTTTAACTCTTTAAAAAAATCCGGGCTACTGTTAGTTTTCGTAGAAAAAAACATTTCTCCATCTTCTGTCCAGATAAATTTATTTCTGTTAATGGGCATTATAGTATTATCGCATAATATAACAACTGGTGATTGCAAACCTTTAGAGCCGTGAACGGTCATTATTCTTATTTTATCCGAATGCTCAATATCTCGTTTAATTTTAATATCGTTATTTTCAAACCAAGCTATAAAGCCTTGCAAAGAATTATCAATTTTATGAGCATAGTCAGCACTTAAAGAAAGTAATTCATTTATAGCATCATCACTATCCGCTCCGTTGGTGATATTTAAGGTTTCTCTTAAATTTAAATTATTAATTACTGAAAGAAAAAAATTTCCAGCATTTGAGGTTTGATAGATTTCAATCAGATAGCTTAGCTTTAAATAAAATTCCTTATATAATAAAATATTATTAAATAAAGTTGCCCATAAAGAATTCTCTCCGCGGTTTAAAGCAAGTTCATATAATTGTTGTTCACTCATACCAATTATCGGCGATTTAAGTAAGCTTGCCAGATTTAAATCGTCATCCGGTAATAAAACAAATTTGGCTATTGAAGTTAAATCCATTACTGACAGGTTTTCTTTTAGCGTTACCCTATCACTCCCTTCCACATTAAGCCCTGACTGTTTAAGATGATTTATCAGCTTGTTACTAAATTCATCTCTTTTTCTAACTAAAATCATAAAATCTCTTTCCATTATTTCTTTCCCGGTAGAAGGTAGAATCTTTTTACTTTTTAGTTGGGTTTTTATGAAATCAGTAATTTTGTGAATGAGTAATTCTATAGAAGATAGCAATTTATTATGGTCTTCCGGTAGCGGCCAAAATAACTCGGTCTTTTCCTCGGCAATAACTAACGGCCATAATTCAACACTACCACTATGAGATTTATTAATTTTACGGAAAGATGAAATTAACGGATTATCGGAAATAAAGAGAGTAGGGTTATCGATTTTTATTTGTTTAAAAACTTTATGAACCAGCTGTAAAATTTCTTCGGTCGATCTGTAGGACAGGTCAAGTGTAATATTTTTAAATTTTCTATTAGCGGTAATCAGGTTATTTTTTAAAACATTATTAACGTTATTGAAAACAGTAAGATTAGCTCCCTGAAAACTAAAAATTGATTGTTTTTCGTCACCTACCACAAAAATACTGCTATCCGGATTAACGGTAGCATTAAATTCTGTTATAATTGCACTGATAATCTCCCATTGTCCTGGGCTGGTATCTTGGGCTTCGTCGATAAGTATATGAGTTATATCGTCTTCCAGCTTATGCAATACCCATTCCATATTATCATTATTTAACAATAATTGCGTATAGTAAATAAGATCATCATAATCGAGAAAATTATTATCCAGCTTATATTGCTCATATTTTTTAAGAAAAATTTGCGCGAAGTTAATAAGTAAAGCTGAATAATAAGTTACTTCTTCTATTTTACTTAATTGATCTAACCTATAAATTTCCGTACTAATATTTTCAAGCTCTACTAATAATTTTGGATATTGTTTCTGTAGCTCTCTTGAAAAAATATTTTTTCGTTTACTACCGTCTTTAGTAAAAAATAACTCTTTTGGGTTAATATTTAATGAATATTTTGTCAGCAAAGATCTCACAGTGTCATACATAACCAACAATTGCTTAGCAGTGAGTGATTCATTATTTGTTTGAGGTTGCTCCAACGTAAATAGTTTTTTAAATTTGATTTTCTGTGTTATTATTTCATCAAAAATATCTTGTATGGTTGTTTCATGAAAATTGCTAAGCAAAAAATTAATAAAAGAAGAATGTTTAGGATTTAAATAAATATCGCTTTTTATTTGCAAGAAAATATCTTGTAGTAGAGAGTCATCAAGGATTTGGAACTCCGGCGTTACCCCTCCTTCAAGCGGAAAAGATTTAAGAATTTTTTGACAAAAGGCATGAATAGTGTAGATATTTAGCGGTGTATCGGTATTTAATAATTTAGAATATAAAGTTTGAGCATTAGCTATTTCGTTAGCTGACGGCTTTTCACCCGTTACTGAAAAAAGCTCCTCCTTTAATGTACTTATCTCTGCAAGTGCAAAATTTTTAAGTTTATTACTAATCCTTGTCTTCATTTCCAAAGCAGCAGCATTAGTAAACGTAAGACAAAGGATATTTTTAAATTCTGCTCCTTTAATCAATAACCTTAAAACACGATCGGTTAGGATTTTTGTTTTACCAGTACCAGCAGATGCCGCCACCCAAACAGAATATTTAGGATCTGATGCTTGTCTTTGTAAATCACTCATATATATCAGCTAGAATTGCAAGAATTTGTATATTTGGGGGTATATAGTACCCGACAATTTTTAAAAAGCTCTCGATGTCATTCCCGTGAAAACGGGAACCCAGAAAAAATAACAGTCATTATTTCATTTATTTCAGGATCTACTAAAAAGATGTTGAAACAAGTTCCGCATGACAAAGAAAGGTCTGGATTCCCGCCTCCGCGGGAATGACATATTACTGCTTTTGTTGAGCTATGCAACCCCACTTATTTCTATTGTTAAACCTTCTTGCTTAAACTAATTGAAATGTAACAAATTAACTTAACTATTTTGCTAATTATCGGAGCTAAAAAAGCTTGTTCGCTATCATGAATTATAGCAGTATTTTTATGAGCAATTTCATCAGCTTGAAATTGAATTATATTATCTAGTAACTCTGTATCTATACCCTTTAAATAATCTATCTGTTTTTGATAATGCTCTTCTATTACTTCCTCTACCGCTTGAGTTATAAGCATAGCGGTTTTAGGACCTAATATAGCCGAACCGGCTCCTAGCAGATAGCCAAAATGATGCCAGAATAATATTAAAATTGTTGGTCTGATTTGTCGTTTTAATAACTCATCGGAAAAATAATTTAAATGTATCTCTTCTTGTGCAAGCATTTCTTTTATTAAAGCGTGATCATTTGAGGATTTTATATATTTTAATTGTCCTTGGTAAATTCTTTTTGCGCCGTATTCTCCGGCATGATTAACCCTAATGATTTCTTGTATACTCAAATCATTTGAGTATAGTTCGGTATAAGTGTCAGAAAAATCAGGTCTGGGCATATCAAGAATTACAAATTTGTTGATATAAATCAAAGCTGGCGGGTCTTAACTTAAAATCTACTTCTGCCTGCTGTAATTTTGCTAACGTGTTTAGACAACCATGTAAATTAATTTGATTGGCAGTTTGTTTGAAATCATTAATATATTGATAAAAAATCGGCGGTGAAAGCGATTTTATTGCTAAATCAAGTTTTTCACCGTTTGCTACTTTCGACAAAACTATGTACAAATTTAAATAATACCTGATTAACGCCCTAATTATAAGTACTTCATTAATATTCTGCTTTTTTAGTATCGCAAGTTCGTGCAAAAATTTTTCATAGTCTTTTTTAGCAAAATAAATAGCTAAATCGTTACCATTAGCCATAATTTCACTGCTAATTACAGCTTTTACGTCTTCTAAAGTGATTTCTTGTTTATCAAAAGCAAAATTTACCAGTTTGGTAATTTCATTACAAATTAATCCGTGATCGCCCCTTAGATGAGTTTTTAGATAAATAAGCGCTTCTCGTTTGATAGTTTTAGCTGCTTTATTAAGCTCATTTAATATTAACTTTTCAATCTTCTGCTCATCATCATGATAACAAGCAATAGCAGCTAGTTGCTGTTCAGTTTCAAAAAATTTCTTAATGCTAGAGCTAGAGGCAATCTCATCGCCGATAAATACCGGTAAATGAAAGTAATCACCGTTAAGCATTATTTTTAAATTTTTATCGATAGAGTTTGTTACTGATCTTATTTTAACCAATTCTTTTTGACCAAAAAAATTCCGCGAATTAAGCAACATCTCAAGAGAGGCAACATTAAGATTCGTATATTCCATAGAAGTCTGCACCATGGAGAATTTCTTAACTAATGCTTTACAAATTTTATTTATATAACCCTTATCAGGCCCATAAAGCAGGATAGCTTTAATTTTACCTATCTGGACTAGTTCCAGTAACTGATTGACCTGTGAAAGATATAGTTTCATGAAGCTTGTTTATTTTTAGCAAAATATAAAATTAATCTAGTACGGATTTCCTCAGCTGCTTGACGCGCTAGTTCTATTTGCGTTTCTTCTCTTTCAATATCAGAAGCGTAAGGCGAAAAAATTGTATTATATGAAGTAGTTTGATAAAATTTTTCAGAAGTTAAAATTTTATTAGTCTTAATATCAATTAATTGATAGCTAACTGATTGATTTATTGATTCTCTTAAAATATTAGAATTCTTTGCAATAGTAGCCGGCATACTTACATTAACAAATTGCGTTTTTAATAAATACTCCGCTTTTGCCTTTTGCGGTAAAATACTAACAAGACGATGATAAAACTCTGCGCCGTCAACTGACCTTACTGGCTCAACGTTAATGGCGTTTAATTCATTATGCGAGGATAAATAATTATAATATTTTTCACTATATACCGGCTTTAAAGTACAGGAACTCAAAAAAAATATTATAATTATAATGCTTGATAAAAAATACATGAATTTTAATAAACAAATTGGTTCTTATGTTATTGCATGGCTTGAATTTTTAGTGTCATTCCTGTGAAAGCATTACCTGAGTGGACAAAAACGGTGCTAACTCTGTCATGGCTCAATTCTATACTGTCATTGCGAGCGAAGCGAAGCAATCCAGCTGTTACTTTCTAGATTGCCACGTCGAGACTATGTCTCTCCTCACAATAACGAGTAATAGTATAATTAATATCAGCTTCTTATAATCAGTCTACTATAATTTTTTATTTCCTACTTTTTGAAAGTGTTTAACTATATATTTCGCCTAATAAATATTGCTCTATTTCCTTTATATCTGCATCAGAATTAGCTAGTCTTTCCACTGCCTCATTATATGAGTCTGAATCTAAATATTTAAACATCGCTGGATTTTTTATTTCATAAAGCGGGTTTGTTTCTCTAACTATAGTTACTTCATTTTCTGAATGAGATAATTTCCTTAATTTATTATTTGAAGTTTTGTTCGCTGAAACTTTTTGTTTTTGTAAACTTATCATTATTTTCCTCAATATTTGTTAAAATTTTCTTATTTTTCTTATTCTGCATAATCAGGGATTATGTTATGATCACCCGCTAAGCTCTCGTGCTAGGTAGAAGATTGATTTATGAAATCTTTGACATACCCTTGCAACATCGTCTGGATATCTTCTGCTTCAAGCAGGTTATCCGTAAGTATATTTTTACCAAACCCATGAATTTGACCGTAATGCCAAGGCGTATTACTCCATCCATCCTCTGCATTAATTAATGCCGGATTAGCTTCAAGCAGTATTTTGAATATTTCCAGATCTGCTACCCCTAGCACTGCAGAATGTAATACTGTGAGACCGTTATAAATTACTACATTAATTAATTCAGGTTTTAGTTCCAGAATCTTTTTAACGCTTTCTTTTGCACCGCATTCAGCTGCTACGTGTAAAATATAAGGATGCGTTTTGAAAAGGAGTTCTATTAAATCCTTTTCATCTTCATTAATTAACTTGCAAAAATATTCTAGAATAAAAATGTTTTGCTCATCGTTTAATGTTTTACTTGCCGGTTTTTTAAATAGTTCCTCATCTTCTGAACTTGAAGAACTTAAAGGTTCTTCATTTTTTGAATTTATAAAATGAGTGAGGTCTAAGGGCGGGATGGATACGTTTGATTGTTTGTTCATTTTTCTCCTTAAATTTTAATGACCGAGGTATTTAAAATTTAGGAGATTCTTAAGTAAAGCAAAATACTATTATGATTAATACAGTTGAATTTCTTATTTCAAAGTTGTTAATTTGACGCAGTTATGTTCTTTAACTTATAAATTATCTCTAATGCTTCTTTAGGGGATAGTTGGTCGGGATTAATGCTATTTACTTCTTCCTCTAATTTACTTATAGAAATTTCTTCTTTAGGGGAGGGGGCTAAAGTGAATAGGCTTAAATTATTTGATTCGGTAGATAAGATATTTTTACCTTTGCTAGCTGCCGTTTTTTCGAATTTAGCTAAAATTTGGTTAGCTCTATTGATAACGCTTGCAGGTAACCCGGCAATAGCCGCTACATGAATGCCGTATGATTTATCGGCGGCACCTTCTATAATATTATGTAAAAATAAAACATCTTTTCCCGATTCTTCAATAGCAATGGTATAATTTTTTAAAGCCGGTAAAAAATTATCCATAATAGTTAGCTCGTGATAATGCGTTGCAAAAAGGCAGCGGCATTTTAATTTGTCATGGATATGCTCAAGCACTGACCAGGCAATAGAGACGCCGTCGTAAGTTGAGGTGCCTCTACCTACTTCATCGAGTATAATCAAAGAATTCTTAGTTGATTGCGCAAGAATCGCCGAGGTTTCAAGCATCTCTGCCATAAAAGTTGATTGCCCTCTAAGTAAATCGTCTGCTGCACCTATTCTACTAAATATTTTATCTACAACGCCTATTTTGGCGCTTGTTGCTGGTACAAAACAACCTATTTGAGCTATTATGGTAATGATAGCATTTTGCCGCAGAAAAGTACTTTTACCTGCCATGTTTGGGCCGGTAATTAACCAGATTCGTTTATCTTCTGACAGTTGACAATTGTTACTTACAAAATTCCTGCTATCACGAAGCAATGCCTGTTCTATTACAGGGTGACGTCCTTTAATAATTTCAAAGCTTTGATCTTCGGTAAATTCCGGTTTAACGTAATTATATTCGTCGGCAATATGTGCAAAATTACAAAATACGTCAAGACCGCTTAGCGAGCCGGCAAGCATTCGTAAAAATACGGTTTTATCAACTATCTGCCGACAAATATCAGCATATAATTCCTGTTCCAAATTAATCGCTAAACTTCTGGCGTTTACTAACTCGCTCTCAAGTCTCTGTAAGTCAACGGTAGTGTAGCGAACACTATTAGCCGTAGTTTGTCGGTGAATAAATTTCCTATCTATTATTTTATTAATATTTTTGGTAGTAATATCAATAAAAAGCCCAATAACGTTATTATGAGATATTTTAAGGCTGTCTATTCCCGTTTCACGGCGATATTGCTCTTTTAATTTTTCTATATGTAATTTGCCGTTATTAATTAAATCATGTAATTCTTTTACTCTTGGATGATATTCGGGTTTTATTATACCACCGTCATTTAAGTTATTTGGAGCGTCTTCTTTAATTGCGCTATCTATTAAGTCATATAATTCTTCATCGCCTGCTAAAGCTTTAGTGATTTTTTCAATAAAGGGTGGCAGCTCAAGGCCATATCGACTAAAAAATATACCTTTAATTTGCAAAGCTGCATCTAGCGTATATTTAATATTTAGCAAATCACGCCCAGAACTACGATTCATGGTAATTCGTGTTAAACAACGCTCTACATCGCCGGTTTTTTTTAGTATTTCCCTAATCCCGCTAGTTATGTCTAAGTTAGAATAGAAAAATTCTGTAATATTAAGACGATGATTTATTTTAGTAATATTAGTTAAGGGGCTAGATAGAAAATTATATAGTAAACGGCTCCCAGGCTTGGTAATTGTATGATTAAGGGTGCTAAGTAAGCTACCTTTGATGTTACCAGATAAGTTAGCAACAATTTCAAGGTTACGCCTCGTTGCGAAATCAATTGTCATATGCTCCGATAAATTGACAATTTTCGGCAGCGGCAAATGCGGTATATGTTCTTTTTGTGTTAAGCTTAGATATTCTAAAATACTACCGATACTACTCACTTGTTGATCGGATATTTCACCGATAGCTTTAACATCTTTAATTTTATAAAAATCTAGAATAATTTTTTGACATTTATTAAAGGCAAAAAAACTATCTACGTGGTAAGTAATTCGAAGACCAAGTTGCTTAGATATATTGTTTGCAAGTTCTGAGGATCTTAAATTTTCGCTAAGTAAAATTTCTTTCGGTTTAAGCCGTGCCAGTTCATTTAGCACTTCATCGAAAGCAATGTTAATTATGAAAATTTGTGAAATGGAAAGATCAATATAGCAAATTGCTGCTAAATCCCTATTTTTATGTAAGGCAAGGCTAGCTAGATAATTTGGCTCGCTCGCTGAAATTAAAGATTCTTCGATAATTGTGCCAGGTGTAATAATACGAGTGACATTTCTACTCACTACCGCTTTATAACCGTCACGCTTTTTAGCTTCTTCCGGTGTTTCTAGCTGATCGCAAATAGCAACTTTATAATTTTCTTCAATTAATTTTGTTAAATATGTTTCAAGCGCATGATGAGGCACTCCGCACATCGGTATATCTTCCTCACCGTTCTTACCTCTTTTAGTTAAGGCAATACCAAGGATGCCACTTGCTAGAATTGCATCGTCGTAAAACATTTCATAAAAATCACCCATTCTAAATAACAATAAACAATCCAAATGAGCAAATTTAATATCTAAATATTGTTGAATCATTTTGGTTGCAACATCGTAATTATATTTTTGCTTAAAATCCTGAATGTTCATTTTGTCTTTATTTTATTTTTGATAACCGCACGCTATGCCTGCCGCCTTCAAATTTAGTAGCTAAAAAACTATCTATTATCTCATAAATTATTTTAGAGTCCAATATCTTAGCTCCTAGAATTAATATATTAGCATCATTATGAGCTCGTGCACTTTTTGCCGTAAATACGTCAAAGCAAAGAGCTGCTCTTATTTCTGAATTTCTATTAGCAGCAATTGACATCCCAATTCCGGTATCGCCAATTAAAATGCCGAGCGGTGCCAGTTTCTCGATAATACCGTCTACAGCTTTTTTTGCATAATCAGGGTAATCTACTCTTTCAGTATCATTAGTACCGCAATCATAAACAGTTAAAGATTTTTTTTGCAAATAACTAATAATATTGCTTTTTAATTGGTAACCGGAGTGATCGCTAGCTATTATAATATTGTAAGTTTTCATAATTAATGTTTTTTATGGAAAATAATGATAAAAATTATATACTATGCTTAATTCATTGCCTAATAATAAATTTCGGTAAATATATGATATCTCGGGTTATGTTGCTTTTTTTTACAGCGATTCTGGTTGCTAGTTGTGTTGATCAACCTGCTGCGCCTATTGAATATGGCGGAGGAACGAATACATCTAACAATATGGTAAATACTGCTAAGTCGACTAATGGGTTAGAGCAGGATGAAGGCATAATAGTCAGGAGGGATATCGAGGATGATATACAGGAAAAGACTGCTGGAATCTTGAAAGAAGAGCAGGAGAGCTCGGAAGAATCAGATGATATAATTACAGTGCCTGCAAAGGATGATAATAAAGTAATTTATCATGAAGTGCAAGAAGATGAGACATTAGAATCTATCGCTAGAGATTACGACCAAAATGTTAAAGCATTGGCAAGCCTTAATGACTTAAGTTATCCTTATCAGTTAGATGAATCTCAAATCATTAAAATTAAAGTTAGTAATGAGCTATTAAATAAAAAGAATAGAGAAAATGCCTGCCAGGTAAATAGTGATTTTATTAAACCGGTAGACGGCAAAATCATTACTAATTTTGGTGAGGAAACGCAGCACGGTAAAAATAAAGGAATAAATATTGCGGCAAAAGAAGGTAGTATAGTTAAGTCTATAACCGCTGGTACGGTAGTATATTCAGGCTATGATAAACAATTTGGTAATTTAACTATAGTAAAATTAGATTCTAGCGACTTATACGCAGCGTATGCTCATTTGAAAAGTACAGAGCTTAAAAAGGGTGATGTAGTTGCTAAAGGGGATGTAATAGGTCATGTAGGGCATACGGGCAATGCTAAGGCAGCGCAATTGCATTTTGCAATTCGTAAAGGTAAAATTGCCGTTGATCCTGCTACATATGTACCATTAAACTAATGACGGAACAATTTTTTACTCTGGATAAATACGGTAATCCTGAAAAGATAGAAATAAGAAAAAGTCAAAAAGCTAAAAATATAAGTATAAGAATTACTCATAAAGGTGCGGAATTGGTTTTACCTTTTGGAGCAAATCCCGAAAATGGTTATAAATTTTTAATAACTAAAGAATATTGGATTAGGCAAAAATTACGAACAAGATTAACTTTAGTTGAAGCTGATAATAATAAAATTCCTATTTTAGGCAAAATTTATAAAGTGGTTTATACTCTGTCAAATGATCATGCGGTAAAATTAGATGATGATACGATAAAGTTATATAGTACTGATAACTTGCGAAAAATAACTTTACAAATTTTTCTTAAAAAGAAATTATTAGAGGAAATTACTAAACTAGTAGATGTAATAGCCGGTAAACATAAGTTAGCTTATGAGAGCCTTAGAATTATGGACAATATGACTAGATGGGGAAGCTGCTCAAGCAAAGGCAATCTTGCTTTTAATTGGCGAATAGTTTTTGCTCCTTACGAGGTTTTGCAATATTTAGTTGTCCATGAGATGTGCCATTTGAAAGAAATGAATCACGGTAAAAATTTTTGGCGATTAGTGGCGAAGATTTATCCGGAATATCCGCTCGCAAGATTGTGGTTAAAGAATAACGGCAGAAATTTGTATAATTATTTGAAATGATTTAGAGGATAAAATGAGTCAAACTACCCTAACTAAAAGAGCAGTTGTTTCTTCTCTAGAAGAAATATTATATGAACCTATCAAAGTTTTAGATCACGGTTTTATTAGAGTTATCGATTATATGGGTGATGATAGTGCTGTTGTGCAAGCAGCTCGCGTGTCATATGGTAAGGGAACAAAACAGACTAATCAAGATAAGGGGCTCATTAATTATTTAATGCGTCATCATCATACCACGCCGTTTGAGATGTGCGATATTAAATTCCATATAAAATTACCTATTTTTGTTGCAAGGCAATGGATACGTCACCGAACTGCCAGTATAAATGAATACTCAGCTAGATATTCAATTTTAGGCAATGAGTTTTATTTACCGGAAAGAGAAAATATTTCAGTGCAATCCAAAATTAACAAGCAAGGAAGAGATGAAGAAAATAGCGTACCGAAAGAGCTAGCCGATAAAGTATTATTATTGCTGGAACAGGATGCGAGGAATTGCTATAGTCACTATACTGAAATGCTAAATGCCGATGAGGACGGAAATATATTAGACGAAAATACTATCGGTATTACTAGAGAGCTCGCGCGAATGAGTTTAACCCTAAATTTTTACACGGAATGGTATTGGAAAATTAATTTACATAATTTATTACATTTTTTAAGATTACGTGCTGATTTTCATGCGCAATATGAAATAAGAGTATATGCCGAGAAAATGCTTAATATCGTAAAAGCTTGGGTGCCTTTTACTTACGATGCCTTCAATGAACACCGGTTAGAAGGAAAAAGCATTTCTAAAAAAGGACTTGGTGCAATAAAAAGAATGATTAACGGCGAAAACGTCACGCATGAAACTAGCGAAATGACTAAAAGAGAGTGGGAAGAGTTGAAAGGTATTTTGGGGCTAGAATAAAGTTAGGAATGGTAGTTTTAGTAAGAATCTAATAACAGATAATGAGTTATAGCACTAATGTTCCAAGAGAGAGAAGGTAAATTTGAAGCTGTAATAATTCCAAAGAAGCTGAGTAGGATAGAGGGGATCAGAAGATTCTATCCTTATATGCAAAGGGAATGAGCTTATCAGCTATTAAGATGCAATTGCAAGAATTGTAGGGAGCGGAGATAAGTGAGAGCGTAATCAGTAAAATTACGGATAACGTAATTGATGAAGTAAGGATATGGCAGAGTCGTCCTTTAGAATGAGTATATGCGAAGTATTTTTTGATTGTTTAGTATTAAAAGTAAGGCAAGATAAGCGTATTATTAATAAAGCGATATACGTCTAATGCTAACCCATTTACGATATGAGATATGTTTTTAAAAAAATAAAAGATAATGTAGAAATTGCACCTAATTCAATACATTTTACTATATACCAATAATGCGATCGAATCGGTAAATAGTCAGTTGCGTAAAGTTACAAAAAACAAAAGAGTTTTTCCAAACGAGGCGAGGACGCAGTATTTAAGATTTTATTCTTAACGATTGATAATATGACTAGAAAATGGACAATGCCAATTCAAAATTGGAATATTGCCATGGCTCATTTTATGATCAAATTTGAGGGGAGAATTTAAGGGCTATTCTGGAATTTACACAAATCCTAGGACAGAGCCGGGAAGAATTTAGAGCCTTCTACAGAAATTTACACAATTAAATGGAAACGACTCGCTATTCATCCTGAATTTGATAAATTATATAATCTAATGTAGTTTTAAGTGCTTGTTCATAAGCGAGGAGATCATGTTCGGTACAATTATTTTGCTTTACTGCTTCGTATATTTTTCTTAGCAAAATACTACTATTGCTAATTTGAAAAAATTTTCTTTCATTTTCTTGCTTGTATTGTCGATGTGCTGCGTTACCGATTTCTGCGTGCTCATGCATTTTGGGTGTGCGTATTTGCACCTCTACCCTTCGTTTACAGGGATTAATTTCAATTACAGTATGTAAAGATTGATAACCATTTTCTTTAGGATACTCGATAAAGTTTTTACTTTTTTGTAAATCAACATTATAAAGTTTATGAATAATATCACGAGTTTTATAACAGGTTTTTTTATCGGCTACTATAGCTCGGAATGCAATAATATCGGTTAATTGTTCTAAAGTGGTTCCTTTTCTTATTATTTTTCTTAAAATAGATTCAGGTTCTTTAATTCTGCCAGATATCTCTGCCTTCACTCCATTTTTTAATAAATCTTCACGAAGAAGGCAAGCAATAATATCAATCAAATATACCCCCTAACCAATTATTTTTAGTTGTTAAACAATTATTATTTTACAAGGTTAGTTGAAATAAACTTTACAAATTTAATTTTTTAAAATTATACAACCATAATTGGTTGAATTTAACTTATCTAAAAGTTGAGAAACCGATAAATAATATCTTTAAAATTAATTTTTTCAACTATTTATTTTAAAAAATTCAGAAATTAATACTAGTTGTATGTATCTATTATCAACAACACCTAAAATTATTTCTCCCCTTTTTCTAAATTTCCTTTATAATATTTCCGATTGTAAAATTTAAAAAAACAAAAGAAATATGAGCATAATTTATGAATTACTACACAAAATTAGAAAATGAATTTTTAAAAATTTCACATATTAATAATGCGTTGAGTATACTTTATTGGGATATAGCAACTAATATGCCGATCGGAGCGGCCGAAAGCCGTACTAATGAAATAGTGACTTTAACCTCGTTAATACATTCTAGGCTAAAATCCAATGAGCTACGTGATTTAGTCGGTCAAGCTAAAGAAGAAATAAAAGAGCTAAATGATTGGCAAATGGCAAATGTTAGAGAAATAGAGAGGAATATATTAGATGCAAATTGCATTGATGATAAATTGCAGGAGAAAATTGTTGCCGCAACTACCGAATGTGAATTAGTATGGCGACAAGCGCGAGCAAATAATGACTATAATCAGTTTAAGCCTCATTTGCAAAAAGTACTAAATTATACGAAAGAACTAGCTAAAGCCCGAGCTAGCGTATTTAATTGCGGAATGTATGACGCTTTAATCGATATGTATGATCCAAATAGAAAAAGTGCCGAGATTAGAGAAATTTATAAATCCTTAAAGAAAAATATTCCGGAATTAATCAATAAAGTTGTAGAAAAGCAAAAAAGCGAAGAATTAATAGTAAGTAGTAATAAAGTAAGTGCGGATATACAAAAAACTATAGGAAAGCGTATTATGGAAATAATGCAGCTTGATCTTACTAAAGCGCGTCTTGATGAATCGGTGCATCCTTTTTGCGGAGGTACTTCAAATGATGTAAGGCTAACAACAAGATATGACGAGAATAATTTTATTTCTGGATTAATGGGGATTATTCATGAAACAGGGCATGCTTTATATGAACAAAATTTACCGAATTTATATAAAAATCAACCGGTAGGAAAAGCAAAAGGAATGGCTTTCCATGAAAGCCAATCGTTATTTATGGAAATGCAGGTAGCAAGGTCAAAAGAATTTATAGAATTTTTGGCTAAACTTTTAAAAGATGAATTTGCTTTTAAAGAAGCTGAATATTCCGCTGATAATCTTTATAAAAAAGTTACAAGGGTTAAACCGGATTTTATAAGAGTTGATGCCGATGAAATAACTTATCCAATGCATGTAATATTAAGATTTGAGCTTGAGGAGTTACTTATTGAAGGTGATTTAAATCTTGATGAACTGCCGAGCTACTGGGATGCTAAAATGCAAGGATATTTAAATATTAAACCTGAAACTTTTAGCAAGGGCTGTATGCAGGATATTCATTGGTCACATGGAAGTTTTGGCTATTTTCCTGCTTATACTAACGGTGCAATTATTGCTTCGATGCTAATGAAAAAAGCACAGGAAACTCACGGTGAGATTAAACAAGATATTTTAAAAGGCGAATTTAACAATTTAAATAACTTTTTAAATAATAATATTAGAAATTTCGGTTCATTAAAAAATTCTAATGATTTGTTAAAAGATGCTACCGGTGAGGATAAAATTAATCCTGATATATATATAAAATATTTGGAGAGGAAATATTTATAACGTTGTCATACCGTAGGAGGTATTGTTGCATGGATCGAAAAAAACTGAGCAATGCAACGATAGTCAAATCATGGCATAACGTATTTAAAACTAAATAAAAAAATAAAAAGGAAAAATTTCAGAAATATGACATCATTAAAATATAAACGGGTTTTACTTAAAGTTTCAGGCGAGGCTTTAATGGGCGATAAACAATTCGGTCATGAATATAACGTAATAAGAAAAATTGCCGAAGATATAAAAGAGGTTATTGATTTAGGAGCAGAAGTCGCTATTGTAGTTGGCGGCGGAAATATTTACCGTGGTATTAATGCGGCATTAGTAGGTATGGAGCGAGCTTCGGCCGATTATATCGGCATGCTTGCGACTGTAATCAATGCCTTAACCTTGCAGAATATCATGGAGAGCCTAAATATATATACTAGAGTGCTGTCGGCAATTCCTATGATGAGCGTATGTGAGCCTTATATTCGTCGTAAAGCTAAAAAACATATGGAAAAAAAACGAGTGGTAATTTTTGCCGGCGGTACCGGTAATCCGTTTTGTACGACCGATAGTGCAGCGGTGCTGCGAGCAATTGAAATGAACTGCGATATTTTAATGAAAGCCACGCAGGTTGATGGGGTATATGACTCTGATCCGAAAAAAAATCCAACAGCTAAAAAATATTCTACTATTAGCTATAAAGATGTTATAACTAATAATTTACAAGTTATGGATATGGCTGCCATTGCAGTTGCTAGAGAAAATAAATTACCTATAAAAGTATTTTCTATAAAAGAAAAAGGAAATTTTGCTAAAGTAATGCAAGGCAAAGGTGAGTATACGATAATTGAGGAGGTATAATACGTATGTCATTCCCGCGCAGGCGGGAATCCAGAAAAAAATTAAAAAGTTATCCTGAATTTATTTCAGGATATTTTTAATGGATGAGGCAAGCTTGTTCAGCATGGCAATAAAAACCTGGATTCCCGTTTTCACGGGAATGACATAGAGCGTGCTTTATTTATCTCTGCAACAATATCAAAATTAAATGATGGATAAAATATTATGGACAAAGCAACTTTGAAGAAAGATTTACAAGAAAGAATGGAAAAGGCTTTAAAGGTTCTAGATCATGAACTTAAAGGCTTACGTACCGGTAGAGCATCGGTTAATTTACTCGATAGCGTAGTAGTGGAAGCTTATGGCGATAGGATGCCGTTAACTCAAGTATCAAGTTTATCTACACCTGATGCAAGGACGATCACCGTACAGGTTTGGGATAAAGAAATGGTAAAGTCTGTAGAGAAAGCAATTACCGAAGCTAATCTTGGTTTAACTCCTGCAGCTGATGGCCAGTTAGTTAGGTTAGCTATTCCAAGTTTAACGGAAGAACGCCGCAAAGAACTTGCAAAACTTGCTCATAAATATGGAGAAAATACTAAAATTTCTTTGCGTAATATCAGAAGAGACGGCAATGAAGAACTTAAAAAGCTTGAGAAAGATAATATTATTGCGAAAGATGAGCATCATAATTTATCTGAAGAAGTGCAGAAATTAACCGATGAATTTAGCAATAAGGTAGATTCTGCAGTGAAACAAAAAGAGCAAGAAATATTGACTGTTTAGATCGTTTGAGATTGTCGACCAATAAAAATATAATATGTTTATGAGTAAAATTACCCCTAAAATAGATATTGCTTTTAAGAAAATCTTTGGCGTTGAAGAAAATAAGGATTTACTTATCTCGCTGATTAACTCGATAGTCTCAGAAGAAGATCTGGTTACAGATATAACATTACTTAACCCGTATAATCCTGCTAATTTTCGTAACGATAAGTTATCTATTCTTGACATAAAAGCTGAAGGGCATGATGGTAAGAGACTTAACATTGAAATCCAAATAACCAATGATGCAGAGTATGACAAAAGAGCGCTGTATTATTGGGCAAAGCTTTATACAGAACAATTAAAAACCGGTAGTGATTATTCTAAACTTTCAAAGGCTATAGGTATCCATATCCTGAATTTTACAAGCGTTCCAGGAACAGATAAATATCATAATGTTTTTCATATTAGGGAAAAAGATAGTGGTATTAAATATTTTAAAGATTTAGAGCTACATACTTTAGAACTTAAGAAATTCTCACCAAATTATGAGGAAGAGCTATCAGATATAGTAGTAAAAGTAAAAAATTCATTGGATAGGTGGTTAACTTTTTTAACTCGAAATGATTTATTAAATAAAAATAATTTACCAGAAGAGTTAAACGATATCCATATTAAAAAAGCGTTAAATGTCCTGGATATAATGAATTTTAGTGATGAAGAGCGAGAAGCTTATGAAGACCATTTAAAATGGTTGATGACTGAAGCCAGTGCTCTTAATACAGTAAGAGAGGAAGGAAGAGTAGAAGGAAGAGTAGAAGGGATAGCAATAGGTGAAGCCAAGGTAAGAGAAGAAAAGATTACTTTAGCTAAAAAAATGTTGGTGAAAAATAAATCTTTAGATGAAATCATTGAATTTACGGGTTTAACTGAAGAAGAAATTAAAAATATAAAGTAAAAACTCATATATTGCTAAAAAATAAAAACAAGAGTGATTAATGATTACACAAGAACAAGTAAAAAAAGTAGCGAAGCTAGCAAGGTTAAAATTTGAAGAAGAGAAAGTAATAAGCTTTTCAAATCAGCTTAGTGAGATTATGGCTATGATTGATGTTTTAAATGAAATAGATTGTGAAGAGGCTAAGCCTTTAACCTCGGTTTGTGATATGACCTCTAGAACTAGAAAAGATGAGGTAACTTCCTCCGATCTTTCGGAAAGGTTGTTTGATAATGTTCCGGGTAGCCAAGCCGATATGGCTAAAGAAGTAAAATATTTTATTGTCCCAAAAGTTGTTGAATAAATTATGTCAGAATTAAATAAATTAAATGTATCAGATAGCATAAAAGGTTTGAAAAACAAGGATTTTACAAGCACAGAACTAGTGAATGCACATATTAACCAAATAGAGAAGCATAAAAATCTTAATGCTTATGTAACAGAAACTTTTGATATAGCTTTACAAAGTGCAAAAATTGCTGATCAAAATTATGCTCAAAATAAAGCGAGAGCGCTTGAAGGTATTCCGATTGCCGTAAAGGATTTATTTTGTACTAAAGGCGTGCGGACTACGGCTTGCTCTAAAATACTGGGTAATTTTATACCTAATTATGAATCCACCGTTACACAAAATATTTTTGATAAAGGCGGAGTCATGCTAGGTAAAACTAATATGGATGAGTTTGCTATGGGTTCGGCAAACATCACTAGCTGTTTCGGTAATGTAATTAGCCCCTGGAAAGCAAGTGATAACAATAGCGACTTAGTTCCCGGAGGCTCTTCGGGAGGTTCGGCTGCAGCGGTTAGCGGCTTTATGGCAAGTGCGGCGCTTGGAAGCGATACGGGCGGCTCTGTGCGTCAGCCGGCAAGCTTTACTGGACTTGTGGGCTTTAAGCCTACTTATGGGCGTTGTTCAAGATACGGGATGATATCGTTTGCTAGCTCTCTAGATCAAGCCGGGATATTTACTAGAAGCGTTTTAGACAGTAGCATTATGCTTGAAGCAATGATGGGATTTGATGAAAAAGATTCTACTTCCGTTAATGCACAAGTACCGCATTTACAATCAGCTGTCGGTAGTTCTATAAAAGGTATGAAAATAGGTGTACCTTTAAGTTTAGGCGAAGACTCCATCATTGAACCCGATATTATGAAAATGTGGCAGAGTTCTATAGAGCTACTTAAAAATGCTGGAGCTGAGATAGTCGATATTACCTTGCCGCATGCTAAATACGGTGTTGCAGTTTATTACGTGATAGCACCGGCTGAAGCTTCTTCAAATTTATCTAGATACGACGGTGTTAGATACGGCATGCGAGTAGAGCGTGAAAATATGACACTTGATGAAATGTATGAAATGACGAGAACAGCCGGTTTTGGCGATGAAGTAAAACGTCGTATTATGATCGGAACATATGTACTTTCCTCTAGCTTTATGGATGCATATTATTTAAAAGCTCAAAAAGTACGCCGCTTAGTTGCTAATGATTTTAATAATGCTTTTACTAAAGTAGATACTATCTTATTGCCGTCTACTCCGAGCGAAGCGTTTAAAATCGGTGAAAAACAAAATGACCCGACTATTATGTATTTAAATGATCTATTTACTATCCCTGCAAGTTTAGCCGGTTTGCCTTGCGTATCAGTCCCGGCTAGCTTATCGGCACGAGGTTTACCGCTAGGTATGCAGGTTATAGGCAAACAATTAGATGAATATAATGTTTTAAAAGTAGCCTCGGCTATTGAGGTAGGTGTTAAACATATTAAATTTAAGCCAAAAGGTTTTTAATTATGGCATATATTGAAGGTAACACGGGAAAGTGGGAGTACGTAATCGGTCTTGAAATTCATGCTCAAATTTCCTCAAAATCTAAGCTTTTTTCAGGAAGCAGTACGACATTTGCAGCAAGTCCTAACTCCCAAGTTTCTTATGTCGATGCGGCGATGCCTGGAATGCTCCCGGTATTAAATGAACATTGCGTGCATCAAGCGATTAAAACGGGACTAGGGCTTAAAGCTAAAATAAATAAATATTCAGTTTTTGATCGCAAAAATTATTTTTATGCTGATCTTCCGCAAGGTTATCAAATCTCACAATTTTATTATCCTATAGTACAAGATGGTACTATGGAAATACCGACAAATACGGGTGAGCTTAAAACTATTCGCATTAACCGTTTACATTTAGAACAAGATGCTGGTAAGTCAATGCATGATCAATCGCCTTATTATAGTTTTATTGACCTAAATCGTGCAGGGATCGGTTTAATGGAGATTGTAACCGAGCCAGATATATCATCACCTGAAGAGGCTGCCGAATTCGTTAAAAAGCTTAGAAGCTTGCTGCGTTATATCGGTAGCTGCGACGGCGATATGGAAAAGGGATCAATGCGCTGTGATGCTAATATATCGGTAAGACGCACGGGCGAACCGCTGGGGACAAGGTGCGAAATTAAAAATATTAATTCAATTCGTAATATTATCAAAGCTATTGAATTTGAAGCAGCAAGGCAAGTGAAGCTAATCGAAGGCGGTAAGACGGTAATTCAAGAGACACGCTTGTTTAATGCTGATAGCGGTGAGACAAGAACGATGCGGCTAAAAGAAGAATCAGAAGATTATAGGTATTTTCCTGACCCTGACTTGCTACCAGTCATTGTGTCCGATGAATTGATAAATACACTAAAAGCTGATTTGCCTGAGCTTCCGGATCAGAAAATAGAAAAATATATAAGTAAGTTTGGTTTAAGCAAATATGATGCCGAAGTAATCGTTGCCGATGAATTAATTGCTAACTACTTTGAGGTAGCTGCTAATTTATGTAATCCTAAAATACTGGCTAACTGGCTCACTAGTGAGTTATTTGGGCAGTTAAACAAAGCGTCGATTAATATAGATGAATGTAAAATTACGCCTGAAAATTTTGCTAAATTAATTAAGTTAATAGAAGATGACGTTATTTCCGGAAAAATTGCTAAAACAGTTTTTGAAATTATGTTTGAAAACGGCAAAGCAGCAGACAAAATTGTAGAAGAGCAGGGCTTAGTACAAGTATCGGATGCAAATATACTTACTGCAATAATTGATAAAATATTGGCTGAGAATGTTGATTCAGTAGAAGCTTATAGAGGCGGTAAAGATAAATTACTCGGTTTCTTTGTCGGGCAAGTAATGAAAGAAACAGCTGGCAAAGCAAATCCGGCAGTGGTAAACAAGCTTTTGAAAGAAAAATTGCAGGGGTAGTTTGTTACACGTATGGTGTCATACCGTGGCTTGATCCAGACGAACGTTGTTATATGATTCTTAAAAAGCCCCAGATAGTCATGCCCGCGCGGGTGTTGTTGCGTGGATAGGTAAAAGCACCATCGGTGTCATTCCCGTGAAAACGGGAATCCAGAAAAAAATAGTCATCCTGAATTTATTTCAGGATCTACTACAAGGGATGCTGAACCAAGTTCAGCATGACAAAGTAAAGGCTAGATTTCTCACCTAGAGCAGGAATGACATATAAGGTCAGGTAATAACATTAACCTTTACTTAACTTGTTGAACAGATGGTTTACATAAAACTCTTCCCAAGCAAAGGAATGAGTATAAACCGCATAGACCTATAATAATATATAATATTCTAGTAACGCTAGACATTGCACCAAATAAGTATGTTACTAAATTAAAATCGAATATACCGATAAGTCCCCAATTTATTGCTCCTATTGAAGATAATAAACTTGCTACGGTAGTGACAGGATTACTGGAAGTATTTATTAACATCTTTAACCTCTATAATTAAATAATTAGCATTAGAATTAAATTATTATTTACAACTAAAGTCTATCTAATTTTTAATAAACTGCAAATTATTTGTTATAGGTTGCATAATTTGTTAATAAAAGTGATAATAATATAAAAACGTAAAAGTATTTTCATGAAAGTAAAACCAGTAATTATAGGGATAGCGGGAACTGACTTAACCTTGCAAGAAAAGGAGTTATTTACTCAACATCGTCCTTTAGGGGTAATTTTATTTAGACGTAATATTGCCACAAATGATGAAAATGGAAAAAAGATTCAAGATAAGCAGCAGCTTATTGAGCTTATTGCTAGTATAAAAGAAGTGCTAGGTGAGCAGTGTATAATCGCCATTGATCAGGAAGGAGGTAGAGTTAAAAAGCTTATTGCTCCTACTTTTAAATCCGCTCCTAGTGCTAAGACATTTGCCGATATAGCTGAACAAGAAGGGTTAGAGATCGCTACTAGAAAATGTAAACAAAATTATAAAGAAATAGCCGAAGAGCTTAAAAAATTAGGCTTTAATTTAAATTTTGCTCCGGTAGCTGATGTAAGACATGAAGGAGCACATGATATTGTCGGAGACAGGAGTTTTGGCTCTAACCCCGATAATGTAATCCGTTTGTGTCAGGCAGCGCTTGAAGGCCTGGCTGAAGGAGGTATAAGAGGTTGTATCAAGCATATCCCTGGGCATGGGCGTGCTACGGCAGATAGCCATTTAACACTACCAACTGTAGAAGCTTCGTTAGAAGAGCTGAAAAAAACAGACTTTGCTGTTTTTAAGGAATTGGCTAAATTCCCGGCTAGCAAACTTGCTATGACGGCGCATATAATATATAAATCGCTCGATCCTGATAATCCTGCTACCTTATCAAAAAAAGTCATTGATTATATCAAGAACGATATAGCCTTTAAAGGCTTGATTATTTCCGATGCGATAGATATGAAAGCATTATTGGGCAAGCCGGCAGATATTACTGCAGGATGTTTTGCCGCCGGGATTGATATAGTGCTGGAATGCACTGGTAATATTGACAATATGACTGCTATTCTTGCAACCGCTCCCTTAGGCAAGATAAAAGATTTTTCTGATCTATTTATTGGTTAGTAAATCGTCATTGCAAGAAGAGTAAGTTTGCTAGTCACCCATCATTGCAAGAAGACGTTGTTGCCTAGAGCAGAATTGTTATAAAGCGTTCAATATCATACCGTGGCTTGACCACGGTATCTAGTCTTTTTTTAAGGTTTCTTCAGGATGTCGTGATCAATCTATGGCATGACACTATGCAGTAACCTTAATACGATAATATGATCCACGCGAGTAATACCTTGCGAAGAGGGGCGCAACAAACCTAGACTTCTTCCCATCATTGCTAGGAGCCGCTAGGCGAACGCGGCAATCTAAAAATATAGCTATAAATTAGATTGCCACGCTCCTTTTAGTCGCTCGCAATGACGATTTTAATATCCACGTGGGCAATGTTGCCACAGAATGACAGTTCCCTAAATCTCTTCAATTTCTCTTTAAAAATAATTAATAGTAAATAATTATCAAATAATTAAACAAATATATTGAAAACATTTTAAATTAATATTAATCTGTTTTTTAATTTTTGGTTAAAGAATTAATTTTACCCATCGTACTTAGTAGCGTAGAAGGGTGGCCATATTGTAAAATATATAATGATTTTAAATAACGGCTACTTTCAATTGCAACTACCAAAAGGTGAGTTTTTTAACAGTAAATATTATCGGTAACAGTTATAGTTTCAAGCATTAAGGTAAAATGTTAATGTTTGAAGCTATATAAAAATATCTCATATTTTTTAGTAGGAGGGATGCTTGATTCACGAAACTATCAACCTATTTCAAGATACTTTGCATAAGGTCGGAGTAGGGCATGAAATATATGCAAGGCTTAAAGATCCTTACTCTATTTTAAAAAAGATGAAGAGGAAAAAGACTACAGTTGAGAAATTGAGTGACCTTATTGCGTTTCGCATTATTGTCTGCCATAAAAACGACTGCTATAAAGCACTTGATGCGTTAAATGATTTCTATCATTTAGGTTTAAAAAATATTAAAGATTACATATTGTTCCCTAAGGAGAACGGTTACCAATCTATTCATGCGATAGTAGAATTTCTTCATTCCGGGCGCAATGCCGAAATACAACTGCGAAGCCATGATATGCATAAAGTAGCGGAGCTCGGCAGAGCTGCCCATTTGACCTATAAGCAAGAGCAAGATAAGCATTTAGAAGAAGTTTTTAATAGGAATAATTATAAAATATTTCAGGCAGCAAATGAGATAAGACGTTATTTTAGTTGGACTGAAGAAGAAATTATTGCCTATGAGCAGGAAATTATGCGAATTTGGCACAGTAAAAGCGATGAAATATCCTCCTGGGAAGCATGTCCTAAAAAAGTTATTGTTTGAGATATAACCACTTCCATCATCGCGAGGAGGGGCGTAGCCCCGACGTGGCAATCCAAAAAATAAAAACTATGTGGTAAAAATATCGCTCTGCCGTCAACTATATATATAAATTTTATAAGAGTCTTGTAATTATCTATTTTTTATATTATACTGACCGAGGTGTTTAGAGACCTTTGATGTAGGCTTTAGGTATTTTGCTTTAATGATTGGGTAAAACCGACGGTTATAGCAAGTAAATCGTAAGATATACTACTTAAAGTGTATTTCGATGTTATACTAAAAAATTTTTAAACTTAAATAGGAAAAAATATGGCTCAAAAACCAAGTTTTTTAAAAAGAATAACAACTGCCTCGACTGTGGCTTTCGCTGCTGCTGCAATCGTCGGAACCGGAAGCTCGGCGTTCGGTGCTGATTTAATTACTACGGGTAATCCTGCTGATTATGCTGCTGGTGGTAATATTAGAAGTGCTGCTGCTGCTGCCCCAGTTATCCCAGCAGCAGGAGACTATTTATTTCTAGGGGGAGCACATGATGTAGTATTAGATTCAACTGTTGCCACAACAATTAACCTTTATGGTAATACTGGGCAGACAATAACAGTTGGTATAAATAATGCTACATTAACTGCGCTTGTAAATGACGTTTCGCCAGCTGCAGTTGCTAGAGCAGGTACTGCAAATACTGGTGCTATTGCGGCTGGAGCTGCAGGCGCTCCTACCGCTACTCTTGCTTTTGGTGCTGGTCCTTTTAATTTCAACTTCGTACTCAATGATGTTACTCAACTTGAGGGAGTTGATTTTGCTAATAATGATGGTACTGTAACTTTTACTGGTGCGTCTAATGGTTTAGATTTTACAAAAACGATTAGAAGTACAGGTGGTGTTAATGGTGGCATAGTTGTTGATGTAAATAACCTTATTATTTCTGGGCCTTTTGATGCAGCTAATAAAATTTCCACATTAGTAGTAAATGATACTAAAGCTGTTACTTTAAATACAGATTTAAATATTAATGGTGCAGTGACATTAAAAGGTGCTGCAGGTAACGCTGGTGGTTCTTTAACAATTGGTGCTGGTAAAAATTTAATTGTTGCTGATGTTGCTGGTGAAAATGTAGGAACTGGTACTTTGGTTTTCGAAGGTGCTTCAACGGTTACTAACGGTGTTGGTAATGGTAACGTATTAAATACCATTAGTATTGGTGATGGAACTGTTGATTTCCAAGGTGGTGTAAATGCTGTTGTTAAAGCCACTACTATTAGTCTAACAAATGCCAATTCTGCATTAAAACTTTCTACAGTTGCTCAAGCTGTTACAGGTAATATAGTTAATACGATTGCAGACGGAAATGGTTCAATTATAGTAGACGGTGCTTTTGGTCATAGCATTACAGGTACTGTTGGTAAGGTAGGTAATAGCTTAACTGCAATCAATTTTAACATAGATAATCAATTAACCGTAACTGCTCCTAATAATAAGGCTACAGATTTTGCTGTTCAGAATATTACAACATCATTAGCTAAAGCTGCTAACGGTAACGGTTCTTTAATATTAGACGGTAATTACAATATCTATAGTACTATTGGAACTACAGCTAATCCTTTAAAACTTGTTTCTATAGTTAACGTTGCTAATGCTGCTGCTACAACTACGACCTTGAAGACTGGTAATACTATTAATGCTGATACCCTTCAATTAACTGTTGCTGGTGGACCTAACAATATTCTTCAATTAGAAGCAAATACTACAGTTAATGCTAATATTACTACAGGTGCAGCAAATAATGGTATAATTACTTTAACCGGTGCGTCAACCATTAACGGTGATATCGCTACTGGTGTTGCTAACTCAATAAACGCAATTAATCTTAATAAAAATAATTTAACTTTCAGCGGAGCGAATGCATTTATACAAAATGGTGCTGCTAATGGTATTAGATTTGCTCAAGATGAAACATTAGCTGTAACCGGTACTGGTGATGTATTCATAGGCTCAGATATAAATGTGCTTACTGCCGGTAATCACGGTATTATTGATGTTGATGCTATGGGTGCAGGTAAAACTTTAGCGATTAGTGGTAACATTGGTAGTGCTGCTAATTCTCTTGCTTCATTATCCTTAGCGGGAGGTGCTAACCTTACTTTAAGCGCCGGTGATGCTTACATTAATAACTTAATAGTAGGAGATGCTACAACAGTAAAATTAGCACACAATACTTATAAAATTGTAACTACAAATACTGCAGGGAACGGCACAGTTCTTATTAGCCCAGCTGCTGCAGCAGACCCTAACGCAACTACTCTTGCTGAAGGTACAAGTTTAGGTACTAAAGATGCAGTATTAAAAGAAATTAAATTTGCTGCTGTTCCTGGTGCTCCAAGTGCTGCAACTGATGTTATATTAAATGTCGGTAAAGATGTTAGTTTATATGCTACTAATATTACTAATACTACCGCAAATACAGGTTCTTTCGAATTTAATGGCGGTGGAACGAATATTGTAAAAGGTCAAGTTGGTAAAGGAGCTCAGAAATTTAACACTGTAGCTATTACTGGTGGAACTACAGCTCAATTCTCAGACGCTGCATATTTTAATGGTGCTACCACTATAGATGCGACTTCTACTTTACAAATCGGTAATATTTATCAAGTTGATTCTATCCAAGGTGCTGCTCCGGGCCAAGGTACAGTAGAATTTGTTAACGCTGCAAATATTACAACTCAGTTAGGAAATGATTCAGGTGCTAATACTATCTCAACAATAAAAATGTCTGGGACAGGTAACGTTATATTGAATAAGTTATTGGGAGCTGCAAATATCGTTTTTGAAAATACTAATCAATTACAATTAGCAGCAACTGATAAAGTACAGGGAGCAACAATAACAAGTAACGCTGGTAATCCAGTAGCAAACGGTGCTCCTACAGCTCCTGTGGTCATTACTTCACTAGCTAACGATTCTATTGATGCAGGTCAATCAGTAGGTAGTAAAGGTAATATCGTTGCTATTGGACTTAATGGTGATCTGGCATTTACAGTTAATGAAGGTGCAGCATTTTATGGTGCTATAATTCCTGTGACTAATAACAACGGTACGGTAACTCTTGCAGCTACAAATGGTCCAAATAATGATGGTAGTATTTACGGTTTAGGTACTGCAACTAATAAATTAAAGACTGTTAACGTTACTGCAAATACAGAAAACTTTGGTGATACTTATATTTCTGCAGATACTCTTACAATTGCGGAGGGAATAACTTATACAGCGCATGGTGCTGTTGATGCTGGAATAAAATTTATTGGTGCTAATACTGGTACCATGATTTTTGCAGCTGATTCTAATCCTTTAGCCACAACAGTTATTACTACTGCTAACAATGGAAAAGGTACTGTAGAATATCAAGGAAGCGAAGTTAATGTTGGTGCTATTGGTGCTCAGGGCAAGTCTGTTACAGTAGTTAACTTTACTGGTACTAGTAATCAAGATATAGCTATTTTAAATAATGATATCTATTCTGTGAATACTAATTTTGGCGAATATGTTGTAGCAGTAAATGCTAAACAAGTAACACTTAACGGTATTTCAGCAATAGATAATGCTATAGTTCTACAGACTAACACATTAACATTTAATGGTAACTCTACCTGGGGTGATAATACTTCTATTAACACAACATTACTGAATGGAACACTTGGTAGCATTAATATTGAAAGCGGAAAAGTAACAGCTGCTGGTAATATTTTATCTACAGTTAATATTTCTGACCAAGATACATTAGGTGCAGTTGAGGCAAAATATCTATTAATTGGTGGTGGTGCAAATCTGACATTAGCTAATGGGACTACAGTTAAATTAGATGAAAATTCTACCATTAATTCTAACCAAAGGTTTGCAAGTTATAGCATCATTCAGAATAGTGATGATAAGAATTATTACGTAACACGTAGTAACAATGCAACAGGAGTATCTACTTCTGACGTAACTGATGCTGGATTTGGCGGTATTACTGGTATAGTAAAAAATACTGCGGTAATCACCGATCCACAAAACATAGGGGCTGCTCAGCAATTTACTACCAATATAGGTAACTTGAGTTCTGCTGATTCTGCTCAAGCTATAGTAGCTCTTGCAACCGATAATGCTCCTTTAATTAACAGTGTAATAGATAGCACAACTGGACACTTTACATCTTCTATCGCAAATAGAGTGGAAACTGCTAGATATACAGTATTACCTAATAATGCTCCTGAGAGAAGCCTTGCAGCTCCTGAGCGCGGTGTAGTTGGCGCAGCTGACGAGCCGGAAGATAATGTTAGCTACGGTGCTTGGCTAAAACCTGTTTATACTGATGCAACTCAGAAGAGTAAAGGCGGTAACCCCGGTTATAATGCTAAAACTACTGGAGGTATTGTCGGTATAGATACCATGGCTAATGACAACTTAATGGTTGGTGCGGCTATCGGTATTAATCAGACTAAAGTTAAGTATAAAAACTATAAATCCGGTGATAAGACTACAGTTAACGGTTTCTTAGTTTCTTTATACGGAGCGCAACAGCTTGTTGATAACTTCTTCGTACAAGGTGGTGCTACATTTAATTTAAGTCAAGTAAAAAACAAGAGTCAACGTTATATGGCTGATGCTAACGGTCAAAAAATTGCAGAAACTGCAACCAGTAACTATGATAATATGACCTTTGGCGGTAATGTAATGTTTGGTTACGATGCTAAGTTAATGGATGGTGTATTACTTACTCCAATGGCTGGTCTGAGCTATCTAAAATCAGGTGATGAAAGCTATAAGGAAACCGGTACAACATTCCAGAATAAGCAAGTTGCTAGCAAGTTCAGTGATAGAACTGACGTAGTTGTTGGCGCTAAAGTTCTTGGTGACGTGATGAATTTAAGTGGCTTCACTTTCTACCCAGAAGCTCATGCTTTTGTAACTCACAAAGTATCTGGTAAGTATGCTAAAACCCAATCTAAGTTAGATGGACAAGTAGACTTTATTACTGGTCTACCTGATAAAAGCGCTAAAACATCTTACAATGTAGGTTTAAACGTAACCGCAAGACCTGGTCCACAAATGGAGTATGGAATTGGTTATGATGCAAATCTAGCTAGTAAGTATGTTGCGCACACTGGTACATTAAAAGTTCGCGTAAACTTCTAATTACTAATCTATAGACTTTTCAAAGTACATCTTTGATAGTTTAGCGGAAAGGCTCTCTTTGAAAAAAGAGGGCCTTTTTTGTTTAGATTGCTACGTCGGGACTATTTCCCTCCTCGCAAGACATTATTGCGTGGATACCTAGGTGTCATGGCGAGGCGCTTTTAGCGCCGTGGCCATCCAGCAAAATATATTTTTATACTAAACTTGTTTAGTATTCTAATTAATCCCTTATGATATTCGAGATAACCTGGATGGCCACGGCACCAAGAGGTGCCTCGCCATGACGGTTTAATTATCCACGCAACAATGCCTTCCCGTGCATGGAGGAATCTAGAAAAATAATAGTCATCCTGAATTCATTTCAGGATCTATTACAAAAAGATGCTGAAACAAGTTCAGCATGACAATAAAAAGTCTGGATTCCCGTTTTCACGAGAATGATACCAAAGAGATTCAAGTCATACAACAACGCCTGTATTTCCTCGCAATGACGAAATAAATCGATTATTCACACAACAATGAAGGTTGAGATATCTTTGGTATCATGACCATCCAGAAATAATAAATTTCATAAAATTTTTTGTTGATTGCCACGACCTTTGCTACCCGCAACTCATCGCAATGGCGTGCGAGGTTGCTCCCATAACAATAGCTCTTCATCATGACAATATTTTTTATAAATAAATAATGATTAACTTTTTCTAAAAGTATAATTAACAAAAACTAATTATATCTTGACTTGTGATTAAAAAATTAGTATAGTGTGCTCAAATTATATTATATTTGCAGGATAGGTATATGAGTAAAAGGGAAAATAAAAATACTAATATTAGTAGTAATATAATAGAAGATATGGAGTTACTTTCCTTAAGTGAGATACCTAACAGAGATGTGAGTTCTAATGAGCTTGCGCATGCGGCAACAAATCTTGCATATAATAGTGCTAATCCAACTAAATATTTAGCAAAAGCTTTGGAAATAGTCGGTAAAGAGTTAATCGGTAGCGGCTGGGAAATATTTGCTACTTCAAGTGAAAAAGCTGAAACGAGTGAATATGGTTATAAAGCTGTAGCGTTTATTAATAAGCAAAGTAAAGAAATTCATATTGCTAGTGCTGGTACAAAAGCTGATATATATGATTTGCTGGATGATATACGCCTTACTTTCCATTATGCTCCCAATAAATTAGCGCCTGCACAAAAATTCATCGATGAAATAATTGCTAGAATTTCACAGGAAGAAGTAGCGCACGATTATATTTTTAGTACTAGCGGGCATTCTCTTGGGGCGGTTGTAGCCGATTTAACCGCGTTAGAGCTACATTCACGTAAATTAAACATTGATAAATCCACAACTTTTGACAGTCCTGGTTCTGCAGAAGTGGTGAAATATGCAATTCAAAATAAATTATTTACCGGTGAAATCAATATATCTATAGAAGAATTAGCTAAGCATTCCGTAGTGTACAATGCAAAACCTAATATTATCAATACCACTAACAATCATTTAGGAGAAGTAAATTTAACTCTGCCGCAAGTAAAAAATAATGTAGTAGAAGAACAAACACAGGAAGAAAGTTCAGGATTATGGGGTTGGGGACAATATTTATACAATACAGTCGGTTCTGCAGTTCAGGTAAGTGCTGATTATTTAGGTATTACAAACACAATAGAGCAACTTAACGGGCATAAGCTTCATAACTTTGCTGCAGTGGATAACAATCCTGTTTATTCGGTAGAAGCTTGGAGTAAAAATGAGTTATTTTTAAAGTCTAATAAAACTAACCTTGATCTTACTAAAAAAATAGAAAAATCTACGGGAACGGATGTTTTTTTAATAGATGATACGTACGATAACGATTATGTGAATATAAATGCTTATTCATATTCAGATTTACAAAACTGTGCTATGGAAGTTTCGCCGATAGGAGATTTAAATAATAATTTAGTTTCGGTGTATTAACAAAATAAATATCAAAATGTTAGATTTTTTATCTTATGGTATCGCACGTGCATTAAGAGGGGTAAGTAATACCATTTCTGAATTTGTTAGTAATATTGTAGATACCATTACTAGATATACTAACGATCAGAACCATTTTACAAAAGAATACTCATTGCACGATAATAATATTTCTACTACTGAATATGAGGTGGTTGTTAGCGGAAATGAAACATCGTCGCAAAATACTTGATAATCCTCAACTTTTTTAGTTAAAAAGCGGTTATTTACATTATTGCCTTTTTATAGTATAATATAAATATCAAACTTAAGGTATTTATGTCGATATTACCGATAGTAACGGCTCCAGATGAAAGGTTAAAACAAAAATCTTTACCCATAAAATCAGTTACTAAAGAAATTCAAAAATTTATGGATGATATGATAGAAACTATGCATCATGAAAATGGAGCAGGGCTTGCCGCGGTGCAAGTTGGTGTTTTGAAAAGAATTTTAGTAATCGATTTAAAAGATCACGACGAAGTGCTAAGACCAGAGAATTTTTACCCTCTTTTTATTGCAAATCCTGAAATAATAGAAAAATCAAAAGAATTGGTAACCGCTAAAGAAGGGTGCATTTCTGTTCCTGAACAAAGATATGAAATAACGCGGCCCGAATCCGTAAAAATAAAATATTTGGATTATCATAATAAGCCTCAGGAGCTTGAAGCAAATGACTGGTTAGCGAGAGTTATACAGCATGAATATGATCATTTAGAAGGTAAGTTAATGATCGATTATCTAAGTAGCTTAAAGCGAGATATTGCTTTACGAAAGCTCAGAAAACTTAAAAATAATATTGTGTGAAAATAATTTTCATGGGAACGCCTGGCTTTGCGTTGCCCACTCTTGAAAAACTCATAGTCTCTAATAACCATCAGGTAGTTAGCGTTTTTACACAAAAGCCAAAAGCTAAGGGTAGGGGGCTGCATGAAGCGAAATCACCAGTACATCAGTTAGCTCTGCAAAATAAAATCCCTGTTTATACTCCTTCTACATTAAAATCCACTGAAGTAACCGACCTTATTAATTCCATAGAAGCAGATATAATAGTAGTAGTAGCTTACGGGTTTATAGTGCCTCCCGCTATTCTACAAGCTAAAAAATATGGTTGTTTAAATATTCATCCGTCCGATTTGCCAAAGCATCGAGGAGCTGCGCCTTTGCAGCGTACGATTATCGGCGGCGATAAGACAAGTGCTGTTTGTGTAATGCGTATGGACGCGGGACTAGATACTGGCGATATATTAATAAAACAAAATTTTGACATACCTGTTAGAGTGACATTGGAGGAGTTTCATAATAAATGTGCTGATATGGGGGCAGAGCTTTTAATTAAAGCGTTAGATAAAATAGATCATTTAACACCTACTCCGCAAAGAAATGAAGAAGTAAGTTATGCGCATAAACTTACTAAGGAAGAAGGAAAAATTAACTGGCATGATGCTGCTTATCAAATAGATTGCAAAGTTCGCGCTATGAATCCATGGCCTGGAGTGTATTTTAGTTATAAAGATAAAATTATCAAAGTTCTTGAAGCAGATTATTTAGATCATTTTGATGGTTCTTTTTTACCAGGTACGGTTATTAACAATAAATTAGAAATAGCTTGCGGCAGCGGTATATTGATAATCAAAAAATTGCAACAAGAAGGTAGAAAACCACTAACAACCGAGGAGTTTTTACGAGGGGTGGATATAGCTGCCGGTACAGTGTTAAATTAAAATTCTTTCGAAGTTACTTTTAGGAGGAATGTTAACCATCTTTTGCAAAGTGTTTCGGGGTTATTAGTTAAATTTGATCGGTATTGTTCCGGGGACTCTATCAAACGTCATTGCGAGGAGCGTAGCGACGTGGCAATCTAGAAAATAATTAGATTGCTTCGCTTCGCTCGCAATGACGAAGTTTTTATTATTTTCTAAATTGCTGCGTCGTTGCTATCGCAACTCCTCGCAATGACGGATAAGGTTCTAGATTGCCACGCTCCTTTTAGTCGCTCGCAATGACGAATATAAATATTTTTACAAGAATGACATAAAAGACAGGCGTATAATTACTGCCCCTCTTCTTTTAAAGCATTCATAGCATCGATAAATTTTATTACCCTTTCATCTGACAAAATCTGCAAATAATCTTTGCCATTTAAAGTAAAATGGTTGTCATCCCTTTTAATATCAACTGTTAAAGTTTCTCCTTCTTTTAGCTCAGAACTCTTGCTTAAAGAAGCTACTGCATCGAATCCATATTCACGAACTATCGGCATTTGCTTCGCTAAAGTTGCTGCAAATATTTTAGAGGTCTCTATTTTTTGCATTATTGGTATGACGGCATTATTAGTATAATTAGTTAAATTACCTATAAAAACATTAGGATCGGATAATGTTACTACACTCTCAAAATTTAGAAAATTATGTAAATTAGGAATATTTGTATCAATAGCAAAATTAAATTTATCCATTGCAAGATTGATTTTATTAGATAATTTTTTTTCTTCTGGATCAAATTCTACTTCAATACTAAATTTTGAATCTTTAACTTTCGCGAACGGCTCAATCATTTTAGCAAAGTCATTTTGAGTTAGAGATTCATTAAATTTAGATGCCGCATTTGGTCCGAGTTCATTGATGGCTCTATTAAAACCTCTTTTAAAGCCGGCAAACGTATGAGCGCTAAAAGAATCTACCATTGCTTTTTCATATATTTCTGAAGGAGTGTTGGTAGTTTCAATGTTGAAAGAAAAATTAATTTTCTTGTCTTTTTCTAAATTAATTTTATAAATATTATTTTGCATTTTCCCGTTAATTTTACTATCCCAAGCAAATAAAAATGGCTTTCCTTTGTATAGTTCAGTTACAATTTGCATAAAGATAGCTTCATGCATAATTTCATCTTGCTTTTCACTGGCAGAAAATCTTTGTACAAATAATTTGCCAAGTGTAAGTAATTCATCGCTATATTTAAGGCTTAATTTATTACTATTATACATAGGTGAGTTTAACTGAGTTACTTTAACTAGATTTTCAGAATTTAAATCTTCAAAAGCAGCTTTCATTTCCTTTGCATTTTTGAAAAATTTATTTACTTTAGATGAGATTTCTTTTATATAATTTTCAGAAGTGAAAGTAATATTACCCTGAGTATCTAGCTCTAGTAAATGAAGATTATCGGCTGTTTTGCTATGAATAATCGTAATCTTATTTCCTTCAGATTCGGCTAATTTCTCTGCGGTTTTGGAGCTGTAAATTGTTGACTTATTATCATTTAAACTTAACTTCCAAAAATCTGGGGAATTGTTAAATAAAGATTTTCTAAACCAAACCGTGCTATGATCATCAGGTGCATAAAAAATACTTTCTTCGTTTTCGGCGGTAGTAATTTTTACACCATTACCGTAAGAATCAATTTTAGTAATGTTTAAAAACGGAATATGCCAAATAACGATTTCATCACTATAAGAATCAATATAATTAAACTTTACTTTCTGCAACGTTACACTAAAAGTATATTTATTAATTGTAATTGAATCATAAGTTATATATTCTTTATATTCATCAAGAACGGTGAGAATATTATTTTTAGTAGTGTCTTCAAATTTGTGTGATAAGTATCCGAAGACTAGAATTATTGAGATAACAAAGCTTATTATAAGAACGCTTTTTTTCATAGGTTAAGTATCGTTAAAAGTGTAAAGTATTAATTATAGTATAAAAAATTAATTAAGCATACAAGATTTTAATTTTTTTCTTTTAAGAGATCGGCTATTAACTGGTAGGATTCAAAAGCTTTATTCGGCTCTTCGGTCAGCAGCTCAAAACCAAGTTTTTCATTATTATTTGCTTGCCATAAGCGGCAATTATCCGGGCTAATTTCATCGGCTAGCATTATGAGAGTTTCTTCGCCGTTAAATACTCTACCAAATTCAAGCGTACATTCAACAAGCCTAATCCCGATCCCGGTAAATAAACCGCTTAAGAAATCAAATATTCGGATAGCTTGTTGCTTTACCGTAGAGATTTCTTCTTTGGTTAACCAGCCAAAATTTAATATTTGATATTCGTTAACTATGGGATATTTTAATTCACGACTTCTAACTTTAAAATCAATAATTGGTTTATCAAATACATATCCTTCTTCCATACCGAATTCCTTAACAAACCTACCGCAAGCTACTGAAGAAATTGATAATTTCATCGGGAAAACTTCCACATATTGGATTAATTGTTCCCGCATGTTTATTTTTTCTATAAAATGATTTTCAATCCCTAGAGTATCGAGTTTACTCATAATAAAAGAAGAAATATTATTATTCAGCACCCCTTTACCGGAAATATCGATTATTTCTCCGTTTTCTAAAGTAGTTTTATCGGTGAAAGCCATAATAATCAAATAATCTTCCTCGGAAGTGTATAAGGATTTACTGGAACCCTGATAAAGTATTTTTTTCATTTTGTTAAAATTTTATTTTTTTATATAGCATTGTTGCGTGGATAGGTTAAAACATGTTCTATGTCATTCCCGTGAAAACGGGAATCCAGAAAAATACTTTTAAGTCATTCTAAATTTATTTCAGGATATTTTTCGATAGATGCTGAAACAAGTTCAGCATGACAAAAGAAAAGTCTAGATTCCCGTTTGAACTACACCACAGATATTTTTATAATAATCAATATCTTTAACTTCCGGTCCGATAATTGCCAATGTTGGAGTAGTAGAGAATATTTTACCGGCTATCTTTAAAAGATCATCGGCAGTTATATTCATAATAAGATCCATAGTTTCCTCTAAAGATATATATTTATTAAAAATAGCATAATTTTTACCAATTTCTTCAGATTTATAACTAGGTTTTTCTTGTGCCATATAAATATTACTTCTTAATTGCGTTTTAGCTCTAATAATTTCAGCTTCCTGCACTGCTTGCGTAATTTTCTTTATTTCTTTTATCAGCTCTGCGCTTAATAATTCTAATTTATCGTGAGCGGTGGAGGCGTAAATAGTAAATACGCCGCTATCACAATAAGAACTATTATAACTTCCTACTCCATATACTAAACCTAATTTTTCCCTGATTTGCTGAAATAACCGTGACGACATACCGCCGCCAAATATTAAAGCAAGTAGTTGAGCTTGATAAAGTTGCTGCAGATCCAGATAGCCTACTCCTTCAAAACCTAATATTAGGGTGGTTTGCTCAAGATCCTTGACAATAGAAGAATGGCCGCCGATATATCTCGCCGGTTCAAAACTGTTATTTTTCCCTTGTTTTAAAGAAGAAAATAATTGTTCTGCCATCTTTATTATTTTATCGTGAGTGATATTGCCTGCTACCGATAAGTAAAGATTTTCTGCCGTATAATATTTTTCAGTGAAGCTTGAGAAATGTGCTTTGGTAAAAGTAGCAAGAGTTTTACTTGTTCCCAAAATGGGTTTACCTAAAGGCTGATCCTTATAAACACTATTATAAAATTTCTCGTATATAAGATCATCGGGGTTATCCTGGCTATGAGCAATTTCCTGTAGAATTACCTGATATTCCTTGGCGATTTCTTCCTCGGCAAAAACAGAATTTTGAATTATATCCGCCAATATCTCTAGAGCTTTATGGCAGTTTTCCGGTAGCACTTTCGAGTAATATATTGTTTGTTCATGACCGGTATAGGCATTAAAATGTCCTCCTATCTCGTCAAATTCTTCAGCAATTTGTTTAGCATTTCTTGTTTTTGTACCTTTAAAAGCCATATGCTCAAGGAAATGCGAAATTCCCTCTTCCTGAGGTGATTCAAAGCGACTACCGACTTTGGTAATTAAATTTATCGCTACCGAATTCACATAAGGCATATTATAGGTAAGAATAGTTAAGCCGTTATTGAGCTTACTAACATTAAAAATGTCTTTCATAAGTGATTATTGTCAAAATGTTTATCTTGTTGTAATTTTTCTCGAAGTTTTGCAAGCCTTAAGAAACGGGCAAAAGCAAAAATCATTGAATCAATAAAACCGTCAAAGCCGAATATAAAATATCGTCTGATAAAGAAAGCTTTAAAAAAGCGTAATGGCATTTCCATAATAATGCGAGCTGGCTTAGGTGTTTTACCTGCATTAAATAAATCTTCTGCCTGTTCTCTCGAGTAAAAATTTGCTTTGGCAACTAGCTGTTCAATTGAAGTACCGGAGTAATGATAAGCCAACCCGTTTAATAAATATATTTTATTTTCCGTATTGATATCGCTATTAAATACTACCGAATCGTGAGTAGTACTACCCTTCATATTACTAAAGCTAACAAAATTTTTATTATATAATCTGAGGCATTTGTTATAGGGAGCAAATCGACGTGGTTTTGAGTCTTTACGATGTATTATCAAGAGTTTTATCTGATAGGCTAAATAACGATCCTGATTATTGGAAGCAAAAATATATTCTATTTCATCTTGTAATTCTTTCGATAATTCTTCATCAGCATCAATGTTAAGTATCCAGTCATTAGCACATAGATTTTCTCCAAAAGTTTTTTGAGCCACATAACCAGGCCATGGATTAATGATTACTTTAGCTCCCAAATTTCTGGCAATTTCTACTGTCTCGTCAGTACTTTCGCTATCAATTACAATGATCTCATCCACAATATTTTTTACACTATTTATAGCTCTCGCTATCCTTGCGGCTTCATTTTTTGTAATGATAAATGCTGAGATTTTTGTCATGTGATTTTATTAAGATAGCCTATTCATAATGGGTCCACATTCGAAGGATTTTAATAATTTTTTCTTCTTCATAAACCTCATAAATAAGTCTATGTTGAATATTAATTCTTCTTGAATAGCAGCCATTTAAATCGCCGATTAACTTTTCATATGGAGGGTAAGTTTTCCAAGGGTTAGAGCTAATTATATTTAATAATTTTTCTGCGTTACTTTTTAAACCGACTTGTTTTATTTTTTTAGCATCTTTTTCTGCATGCTTAGTGTAATGAATTATATACATCTAAAAACGATTACCAAGTTAATTTATCGCTGCATTTGTCTATTGGTTCTGCTCGTCCCTCAATTATGGATTTATGCAACCCAGGAATAGATAATAGGTATAAAGTTTCTTCCATATTTCGATAATCTGCTGCTGAAATCATTACAACTTTATTTCTTTTGCCTTTAATATAGATAGGCTTATGCACTTCAGAAACGTAATCTATAAGCTGGTAAAGCTTGGCTCTTGCTTCGCTTGTATTATATATTTCCATAAAACCCTCAATTAGATTAGATTTATAGCGTACTATAAATAGTACGTTTTGTCAAGCTTTATAAACACCGAAGCAACCAAAACGCTGTTTTAACCACTAAAGTTAAAAGTAAAGTAGCAGTTATACCGCCAAGCCACAAGATAATAAACCATTGCCAGCCTTTTAGGCAAGACATTACTTGTAAAAGCTTAAAGTGTATTTTTTTAATACATTGGGTGATGCGTTGATTTTCCACGAAATATATAATAACAGTAAATTGTATAGCCTATTATTACCGGCAAAAATATTCCGGCACCTATTAATAATAATGATTGTGATTCAGGGATAGCTGCCGCTTGTGTTAAGGTTACCTGATAAGGTACTATAAATGGCCATATACTTACCCCAAGACCTAAATAACCGAGTAAAAATAAGAGAATTACGCATATAAAAGGCTGAGTTTCTTTTTCTGCCTGAATAGCTTTAATTAATTTAACAAATATAAAAGCTGTTAAAATAGGAATAATCGCCAAATATACAATATTAGGCATACTAAACCAGCGATGGCGTATTTGTTCATTTAAAAACGGTACCCATAAACTAACGAGCCCCATAAATAAGGCAACATAACACGAAATATAAAGAGCGGATTTTCTAGCCCATTTTTGAGTATCATCTGCTGTTTTCATGATCAGCCAGCTAGAGCCAAGAAGAGCATAGCCGCATATAAGAGCTAGCCCTGTCATTATGGAAAAAGGGGTGAGCCAGTCAAAAGCGCTACCGGCGAATACTCGTCCTTTAACTTCTATCCCCTGAACGAACGTACCGAGCATTATTCCCTGGCAAAAAGCAGCAAGCAGTGAGCCGAAATGAAAAGCATAATCCCAAATGTAACGATGATTTATATGAGCTTTAAATCTAAACTCAAAAGCTATGCCTCGGAATATAAGTCCAAGTAACATCAATATAATCGGAATATAGAAAGCTGGTAGTAAAATTGAATAAGCAAGAGGAAAGGCAGCCAATAACCCGCCACCGCCGAGTACTAACCATGTTTCGTTGCCGTCCCAAAACGGCGCAACAGAATTCATCATTTTATGACGACAATCATCCGTCGGAGCAAAAGGAAATAATATACCGATGCCTAAATCAAAGCCGTCTAGCAAAACATACAAGCAAATTGCTGCAGCAATTATTCCGCCCCAAACAAGCGGTAAATCTATATAAGGAGCGAAATTAAGCATAAGTTTTTTCTTAATATTTATATCATTTATGGCATTAGTGTATATGTATTTTTCTTCTTTATTATAAAGATTTCTTTTAGCTAAGGTTGCGAATGCTCTTGCTAATGTATCTCATTCGTGCTACTATATAATTAATCAAATTAAGTAATTATATGACTAAGTCAGCCTTCATAAGAGCACGAGTTGAACCGGAATTAAAAGAAGAAGCAGAAAATGTACTTGATGAACTTGGTATTACTCCTACACAAGCAGTTACCATGTTATATAAGTACGTGGCACGTGAACATAAATGGCCTACTACAATAAAGATTCCTAATACTACTACTTTAAAAACATTTAAATCCACTGATAATAAAATTGGACTTATTACCTCCAAAAACACAAAAGAAATGTTTAAAAAACTTGGTATCTAATTTGTGTTTAAACCTATTTATACTACCTCTTTTGAAAAAGATATAAAGTTAGCAATTAAGCGAGGTAAAAACCTAGAAAAGTTAAAAACACTTATAGAATTATTAGTTACCAAAACAGCTTTGTCAATAAAATATAGAGATCATCAATTAATAGGAAATTTTGTAGGTCGAAGAGAGTGCCACATAGAGCCTGATTGGTTACTGATCTATAAAATTGATAAAGAGTATATAATTTTTGAACGTACAGGTACTCACTCTGATTTATTTAAATAAACAATATTTAAAAAACTAAAGTTAATAGGCTTTAAATTGTAAAACCCTTATTAAGTTTTTTATAAATCTTTATTTCTTTGCCATTATTGGATTATTCAAACCATGTTCACCGTAAGTTTCTTTATTTTCAGTTATTACCAGTCCTTTAATGATTAAGTGCATAATATAATATAATCCTGAACCGAAGACGATTGCATAGACGATTATAAATGCAATAAGGGAAATTAAAATATATTCTCCAAGGACAGGCGAAGCTACTTCAGACGTTCGAAGAAGATTATAAACAACATAGGGCTGTCTCCCGGTTTCCGTAACAAACCAACCGGCAAGTACTGCAATAAAACCGGAAGGAGACATTGCTATATACCAATATTGAAACCATTTGGTGGTATATAATTTCTTACGCAGGTAAAGGCATAAGCCGGCAATACCGGTAAATATCATTAAGAATCCTATGCCAACCATAACACGAAAACTAAAAAATACTACAGCAACAAAAGGGCGATCTTCTTTTGACCATTCTTTTAACCCTTTTATTTCGCCGTTTAAACTATGAGTTAATATTAGACTTGCGGCTTTAGGAATTTGAATCGCATATTTAGTTTTTTCTTCTTTTTGATCAGGAAAACCTATTAGAGTAAGAGCTGCTCCTTTTTCTGTATCCCAAATCCCTTCCATAGCAGCAATTTTTGCTGGCTGATGCTTCAGGGTATTTAAGCCGTGCTGATCGCCGATAAATATTTGAAGAGGAGCAACAAATAACGCCATTAACATTGCCATAAAAAGCATGATTTTGGCATGTTCCTTATAGCGGTTATTTAGCAGATACCAACAACCTACACCGCCAACAACAAAAGAAGTGGTAAGATAACAGGCGGTAAGCATGTGTAGGAAGCGATAGGGAAAAGAAGGATTGAAAATAACTTCCAGCCAGTTTAAAGGATAGAAAAAGCCGTCTTCGCTTAATCTAAAACCTGCGGGTGTGTGCATCCAGCTATTGGCGGAAAGAATCCAGAAAGCCGAAATAACTGTGCCAATAGCCACTATTAAAGTAGAGATAAAATGTACTTTCTTGCTAACTCTGTTAAAGCCGAATAGCATAATACCAAGGAAAGAAGACTCAAGAAAAAAAGCTGTAAATACCTCAAAGCCTAACAAGGGACCAAGGACATTACCGACTTTGTCTGAAAATCCTGACCAGTTAGTCCCGAATTGATAAGACATTACTACGCCCGATACTACGCCCATACCGAAAGTAACGGCAAAAATTTTTACCCAGAATTTATATATTTCCTGATAAATATTATTTTTTGTTTTTAGCCATAATCCTTCAACGACGGCTAGCCAACTAGCAAGGCCTATAGTAAATGCTGGAAAAATTATATGAAAACTTATTGTAAAAGCAAATTGTATTCTGGATAATAATACTTGGTCAAATTCCATATTATATATTTGATTTAGGTATTGTAAAATAAAGATTGGAACTTTGCATACTGAGCTTAGAAGAAACTGGCATTGTTGTATAGTTCTTAAAAAGCGTTCGGTGTCATTCCCGTGAAAACGGGAATCCAGGCTTTACTTTGTTATGCTGAACTTGTTTCAGCATCTTTTTGTAATTAAATCCTGAAATAAATTCAGGATGACTATAATTTTTCTAGATTCCCGCCTTCGCGGAAATGACATCAAAGGATTTGTTGTAATTTTCAAACCATGCAACAACTCCTTCGTTTGCTTGCGATAACTATATCAATTTTTATTTTGCAATACCTTGATTTAATTAGCTCTTTTTAATATGATTATACTCATTTTGACCAGTTTTTATAAATTTTTCTTTTGTGGAATCCCAGCTATAATGAACATTTACAATTCTTACTTCCGTTACGTTAACATCACCGTTAGGCAATTGAGTTACATCAAACCCTCTTCGTATTGATTCGGTGATTAACGAACTTGCTTGACAAATATATTTTACGTCAAAAAAAGGCGAATCATCATTTTTTAACGAGTCTTTATTGGTTTCTAAAAGATTATTAGATAATTCTTTTTCTTTCATTTCTGATGATTTAAGGTTATTTTACTCATTTTTTGTAGCATTATTTAAAAAAAGAAGCAAGGTTTGTTTGTTAGTCTACTGATAAATTATTAAGTTATACATATTAATTGAGGTATATATTGTGGTGAAAGCTCCTAATCTTTCCAAATCTACAACAAATTTAGGTTTTTATTTTCTAAAATTTAATAAAATTAAAATTATTATGCTAGCCGTAAGCTGCATAATATTCGGCATGATACCGGCTGTTGATAGTGTATTAATGCAAAAGATTATCGATTTAATAGAATCGTTCGGGGATAATCGGGCAAATGATTTGTTATCCTCAATGGTTTTTTGGGCAATAATTTACGGCCTGTGGTGGGAAGGAATCAATATTATGTACCGTTCGTATGATTATCTTTATCTTAAAACCATACCTTATATAAAAGGTAGAATATTAGACGAACTTTATAATTATACTCAATATCATAGCCATAAATTCTTTCAGGATAATCTAGCCGGACATATCAGCAATCGTATTACCGAGACTGCTAGGTCTTTTGAAATGATTATTTCAATATTGGGTGAAAAAGTTATACGTAAAATAGCAATTATTGTTTTTGCTCTTATTGCCTTATATTCGGTACATTATGTATTTGCTACTATATTCATAATATGGATTACTGTTTTCCTGGGTATTAGCGCTTGTTTTTCAAAAAAAATTAATAAATATTCGGTAAATTATGCAAGGAGTCAATCGTTAGTTTCCGGTAATATTGTTGATGCCATAAGCAATATTAGCGCGGTTAGGATGTTCACCTCGCATAAGTTTGAACGTCACCATTTAGAGACAAGAATAGAAAATGCCGTAGCCGACGAGCAGACTATGCAGTTTTTTATGTTTAAATTACGCTATGTACTCGGGTTATCTTGCTCAATAATGATTTTTATTATGATTTATTATCTGGCATCACTACGTAGTCAATTATCTATAAGCATAGGGGATTGCGTGCTGGTACTAACACTTTGTGTAAATGTATCGGATGATATTTGGGAGCTAACTCAGGAAATCGGCGACATGTTTGAGCAAATCGGTGCATTTAATCAGGGGTTATCATTGATGGCTCCGCATATTATAACCGATATTGAAAATGCTACTCCTTTAGAAGTGAAAGAAGGGCAAATAGAATTTAAAGATGTTAGCTTTAATTATTACCGCAATAATAATTTATTTAGAAATAAATCGGTTTTAATTCCAAGCAAACAAAAAGTAGGATTGGTAGGATTTTCCGGTTCCGGTAAAACGACTTTTATAAGTTTGATTACCAGACTGCACGATATAGAACAGGGAATGATATTAATCGATGATCAAAATATTAGAGATGTAACACAGGACTCTTTACGAAAAGCTATTAGTGTTATACCGCAAGAGCCAATTTTATTTCATAGAACCATTATGGAAAACATTAACTACGGCAAAAAAGATGCAGATATTGATGAAGTTATAATCGCTGCAAAAGCTGCGCATATTCATGACGTTATAATGAATTTGCCTGACGGCTATGATACTATGTGCGGAGAGCGTGGTAATAATTTATCCGGGGGGCAAAGGCAAAGGATTATAATAGCCAGGGCAATATTAAAAAATGCTCCAATATTAATTCTTGACGAAGCTACTAGCAGTCTGGACAGCGAAACAGAGAATTTAATTCAGGAGTCAATGCGTTATCTCATGCAAAATAAAACCGTGATCGTTATTGCTCATAGACTCTCTACTTTACTACATATGGATAGGATTTTAGTTTTTAACGAAGGTAGTATAGTTGACGATGGAGCGCATATGGAACTGTTAAAAAATAGCGAATTGTATCAAAGGCTATGGAATTCACAAGTGAAAGGGTTAATAGTATAGGTTATAGTGAATACGCATATTTAAAGTATAAAACTTTATGTGTCATTCCCTCGAAAGAGGGAATCTACTTAACAATATAACAAAAGTGAGATACCAGCTTTCGCTGGTATGACACCAAATTGTTCTTAATAATCTATAAAGTTATGAAATTTTATTGGGTATATATTATTTGTTCAAGGCCACAAGGAGCATTGTATACAGGAATAACTAATAACCTAGCTCGACGTATCTATGAACATAAACAAAAATTAATACCAGGATTTAGTAAAAAACATAACGTTAATAAGCTAGTATATATTGAACAATTTAGAGATATATACGAAGCAATACATAGAGAAAAATGTTTAAAGAATTGGAATCGTTTGTGGAAGATAAAATTAATTGAGGATACTAATCCTGATTGGCAAGATTTATGTTACACAATTTTAAGCTAAATTATTTTTATATTAAATAACTATGAAACTATCAGATTTTGATTTTAATTTGCCGCCAGAGCTGATAGCGCAAACTCCTAGCGAAAAGCGTGAAAACTCAAATTTATTGGTAGCAGGAAAAAATGGTCCAATAAAAACTAAATTTTATAATATTGTTGACTATTTATTACCAGGTGACTTATTAGTTTTTAATAATAGTAAAGTGATAAAAGCTAAGTTAAATTTAGGAAAAAATGTCACTATTAACCTTAATAAAAAATTATCAGATAATAGTTGGTCAGCTTTTGCTAAACCTGCTCGTAAGCTGCATGTTGGTGATGAATTTATTTTTGATAAGCATAAAGTAGTTATTACTAAGAAGTTAGAAATGGGAGAAATTGAGTTACAATTTGTGCTTGATAATATTTCAGTATTTGAGTTTTTAGATATTTACGGCGAAATGCCGTTGCCGCTTTATATTAAGCGTCCTTTGCCCATAAAGAATGACAATGAACGCTATCAAACTGTGTATAATAGTGTGGAAGGGTCAGTAGCAGCTCCAACTGCTGGATTGCATTTTACTAATGAAACACTTGATAAACTGAAATCAAAAGGCGTGGAAACTGCTTTTGTAACACTACATGTCGGAGCAGGGACTTTTTTGCCCGTTAAATCTGAAAATATTGATGAGCATAAAATGCATTCGGAATATTGCTCTATAAGTCTTGAGGCGGCTGAAATAATCAATAAAGCCAAACAGGAAGGACGAAGAATAATTGCCGTCGGTACTACCGCTATGCGTACGCTAGAGAGTGCAGCATTTCAAGAACAAGTTAAAGCAAGGGAGTTTGAAACAAATATTTTTATCAAACCCGGTTATAAGTTTCAAATAGTCGATATGCTGCTTACTAATTTTCATTTCCCTAAATCTACTTTATTTATACTTATTTGTGCTTTTGCCGGACATAAAGAAATGCACGAATTATATAAATATGCTATAAAAGAAAAAATGCGCTTTTTCAGCTATGGCGATGCAACACTTTTGTATAGAGCTGCTATATGAACAATATAATGCAATATTCTTTTTTGACAAATTTAACAAAATTACCTTTTATAAAGGAAATTTGGCTTTTTGGATCCCGCGCAAGAGAGGATAATACTGAACGCTCTGACATTGATATTGCTCTTCTTTGTCCCAATGCAAGTGAAGAGGATTGGCATCAAGTTTTGAATATAATAGATAATGCAGATACTCTTTCGAAAATAGATTGTGTAAGATTTGATACATTAAATGACGATGATAAACTTAAACAAAATATTAGTAAGTTTAAAAAAATTCTTTATAAAAAAGGAAAAATTCTAATGGAAAAAATATTTTGGCAAGATTATTTCCAAAGCCTTGGTCAAGCAATTAATAGATTACGTGATGTTATAGAACGTTCCAAGATTGATAAAAATGACTATGCATTAGATGCTGCTATTCAGCGATTTGAATTCGTAATAGAATTATTTTGGAAAGTTTTAAAAAAAATACTTACTTATGAAGAAATTGACAGTACTACTCCAAAAGATGACCTAAGTAAAGCTTTTCAATTTAGTATCATAAATGATGAGAAGATGTGGCTCGAAATGCTTAGAGATCGTAATAATACTTCTCATATTTATAAATATGAAGATGCAAAACGAGTTTTCGAAAATATTAAATTATACCTCCCAATTTTAGAAGAAACATATCATAAATTAGAGAAAAAATATTTTGGATGACTTTAAACACCTGCTATTCGTTAACATTAGATGTAAAACAAACTGCTTTATTGGAAGAACTAAAAGAAATAGCTTTAGAGCTTAACAAGCTACCTCCCTTATTTAATATCTTCAATAAAAAAAATCTTAAAAACGGTCTGTATTTATATGGCCCTGTCGGCAGCGGTAAGACTATGCTGATGAATTCTTTTTTTGAGTTATTAACTATCTCAAAAATTATAATTCATTATCAAAATTTCATGCAAGAAATACACAAAGCTATGCATAAATTGCAAAGTGAGAATGAATCAAAAAATAATATCATTCCTAAAATAGCTAAAAATTATGCCAAGAAAACTAAAGTGCTTTGTATTGATGAGTTTGAAATTAAAGACATTACCGATGCGATGATTATCGGTAATTTACTTACGGAATTAATAAAACAGGGAGTTTTTATTTTTGTGACTAGTAATACTAAGCCTGATAATCTTTATAAAGACGGTTTACAAAAAGAGTCGTTTTTACCGTTTATTGCCAAAATAAATGATGAGTTTTATATTAAAGTCTTAGATCATAACCATGATTATAGATTTGATAAAGCCTTAGAAATAGCCAATGATAGGATAATTTACCCTATAACCCCTGAGAATCAAGGTAAATTAACGCAAGTTATTAAAGATATTACCGAAGGCTATTTAATCCCTCAGACTGTGGAAGTTTTAGGGAGAGAGATATCATTTAAGCAAGGCTATAAAAAAGTATTAGTAACAAATTTTGAGGAGCTTTTTACTCGCAATCTTAGCTACATAGATTACGTCAATATTTGCCAAAAATTTAATATTATCATAGTTGAAGACGTCCAAATTGTTTCGCCGGATAATACGGATATAGCCGTTAGATTCATTAACTTTATTGATAATGCCTATTTCTATAAAATATTATTATTCATGACGCTTGAAGACGCTCCGGAAAAAATATATCAAGGCACCGCTCGAAGAGAGGAGTTTAGACGTACCGTTTCCAGGTTACAGGAAATGAATAGTAATTCTTACATATCATAGGTGCGGATCAATTTTCTTATTGTCATCCCGTGATTTATTCACGGGATTCAGTTTTGTCGTCATTACTTCATTTATTTCATGATCTATTACAAAAAGATGCGCAAACTTGTTTAGCATAACTTTTTTCTGGATACCGTGGACAAGCCACGGTATGACAGCGAGAGTGTTTTTTGATCCATGCAACACGCTTTATGCTTCAGAAAAAGACAAAAGCTTTGGTTTGCCTTTTAACTCTGCTATTTTATCCGGTAAATTTAAATAAGCCGCTGTAGCTAACAGTAATGTTAAATGATCTTTAACATCTAGCTCCCCGGTTAGTTCTTCATAAATTTTGGTATGTAATAAATCTGTATATTTTGTAGATATTTCGACTATCTTTAATGAAGGATGAGCTTTAAAAGCATTTTTTAGTATTTTAGTCTTTTTGTTAATATTGATTTTAGGGTTTAAAGTAAAATAAAGCTCTAATATTTCATGGGTTACGCAATTTAAGTTTAAGGCTATTTCTAAATACTCAATTGCGTTTTCAGTTTTATTATTTTCTACCATATTCCTTGCTGCCAATAAATAATATTCAGCAATTTCCGAATTCATAATAATGAGCTTTATTTTGTCAAACCTTGCAAGTTTAGCTACTACAAAAGTAAATTTTCCCCATGATGCAAGTTTTCCGTAGCAATTAATAAGAATAGCTATAACTTCGCTATCATACTCGTTCAGGTTATAGACTTTAGTAGCATAGCTTTCTGCTTCTTGGTAAAAATTTTTATTGTAAAATAATAGAGCAAGTTTTTTAGCAGCAAAAGAATTAAATTGTTTATAAGTTTCCAATTCTTGAAAATGCGTAATTTTCTTACTTATTTCTTCTTCGGTTTCGGCTAAAATCAAAATATGAAATTCTTTGTTTTCTTTTTTGAGATTTAGGATTTTTCGGGCAATAGAGGCGGCTTTATTTTTATTACCTATAATATATTCCGATAACGATCTCACAAGCGAATATTGATTATTATTAATTTTGCGCTCGGTAAAAATATTTTGTATTTGCGTGGGTAGATCAATAATTAATATTAAAATTTTGATGAGGATAAAACTTACTATTAATGCTAATATTTCAAAAGCAAAAAGAGAAAAAAAGGTAGTTTCTATATGATAGTCGTATAAGGTCAAAACAACTCCTGAGTCCCTCTCTTCAACTAAGGAAAAGCCAAGATAGAGAAGTAAAAAGATAATGCATATTATAAGGAGTCGGAACATATAAATACTCAAAAAGTCATGCTGAACTTGTTTCAGAATCTATTAAAAGAGATCCTGAAATAAATTCAGGATGACACAGGATAAATTTTTCTGAATAAAAAAAGTTAATAAAAAACTCTAACTTTTTCATAATATCAACATGTAATTTTTCTTGTTCTTTTTTAGCAGGAGATTTCTTTTCTATTTTTATGAATTTTTCTAACCATAAATATCTATCAGTAGGAAAAACTTTTTCACTATCTTCAATTTTATCAAGTAAATAATTATTATTATAATTATTTAAGTCGGCTAAAATATTTTTTATTTCTGTTGGTAACGATATTATCTCTATTGCTTGTAATTCTTTATTATAGCTTTTATCTTGTAAAAAATTAAATATTAATAGATTTACATTTAATAGGTAACCACGATAACCATTTATATTAAAATCATTTTTTGTAGTAGGGATAGGAGGGGGAATAAATGAATTTACGTAATTTATTAAAGACTTAGTCGAAGAAGATTCCGGCGGTTGTTTAGTATCATCAGCTACAAGGTCGGTAGAGTCCTTTACAGGTAAAATATCTTCCTTATAAGAAGTAATTTTATCACTAAATAATTTAAAAATTTTAGCTCTATCATGATAAAGCATAAAAGCGAGAAGTATAAATATTAATATTATCGCTATAGAAAAAATACTCTTAGTTTTGACTTTCTGCATTGCGGATTAATAAATTTATTATTTTATAAGGATTTTCATCATCACAATAAACCACATTTTTAAAAAAAGGTCTAATTATATTTGCTACTTTTAGGCTAATAGTTATGAATAATGAATTTTGCAGCGATTCTAATAAATTATTTTGTCTTAACAGGTTTAGTAAGGTTTTAGCACTATTTTGTGAGTAGAGTAAAACATAATCAATACAGTCAAATGATGGAGATAGTTTATTTAAATATTTGACCTTATAGATGATTTTCCGCTTTATTTGTGATGGTAAATCGTGGGTGATTTCGTTGGAAGATAAGTATATAGCTTGATTATATAAGTCAGGTGGAAAATATTCAATCAGGTCACCAACGTTTTTCGCCACATATTTTACTATAAAGCCGCTACTCTCTAAAATTATTTTTGAAGATTCCCCAACTACCCAAACATTATAATTACTATCTTTTGACTGCTCTTTAAGGATATGGGCAGCATATTTACTAGTAATAATTATATTAGAATAATCATTTAGAATCTTCGAGGTAAAATTTAAATTTTTATATTCAATTAACGGACAATGTATATAATTAAATTTTAAATTATTAATATTATACCTAGCTATTTCTTCAATAGTTTCCTTATTTCCTTCAGTACTTCTAGTAAGTAAAACAGATTTCATACTACTCATCTTTCAAGAATTGCTCTTTCATTTTATCAGGGATTCGCATGCTCACTTATTAAGTATAAGCTGTGCGTGCTTACCCTTCAAAATAAAATTCAATTCTTGAAATACGAGCAGTATGCACATTTATAAAACTATTCAAATGGTTGGCGGAGAGTAATAGCTGCCGACAAAGTTCCTTCATCCAGATAATCCAATTCGCCGCCGATAGGTATACCGCTTGCCAGGCGGGAAATTTTAGCAGGATAAGATTTTAGATATTCAGTAATAAAATAAGCGGTAGTTTGACCTTCTAAAGTGGAGTTAGTAGCTATAATAACTTCCTCAATATTTTCTTCCTGGCATCTAGTAAGCAACTCGGGTAGCCTTAATACGGAAGGGTTTTGCCTAGCTGTTGCCGATAAATTATGTCCAAGCACATGATACTGACCTTTAAAAATGCCGCTACGCTCCATAGCCCATAACTCTGCAACCGTTTCCACGATAGCGATAACCGATTTATCTCGCACAGGCGACGAGCAAATACGGCAGGTAGTCGTTGTATCCATATTGCCGCAAATATCACATTTTACTATTTTATTCTCAACATTTATTAAATTCGTAATTAATCCTTTCAATCTTATATCTTTGTCTTGTAACAAATATAAAACAATTCGCCTGGCAGATCGTCCGCCAAGACCAGGCAATTTAGAAAAAAGATAAATTAGTTGATCAATTTCGTTGGTATCATCCATATATTTTTAATTTTTTATAACTACCGTACCGGCAATTTTATCATGTAATGCTTGTTTTTGCGAGGAAAAAAGAATCAGCCAAATACCGAAGGGGAAGGTCATATAGCCTAAGAATCTTCTTATTAACTGCCATAATGTCGGTTTTGCAAAAGTTATTGCATCGACTATTTTCATGTGCATAATCATTTTACTTGGTGTTGCGCCCTTATAATACCAAAATCCAACAAAATAAGAGCCGATTACTGTTAAATTAGTTATTAGCATTGAAATATTATAAAAAATATATTTATTAAAATTTCCTAATTTAAGATATGCAAAAAATTCCGGTCTTATTGTAGCAACAAACATATTAGCATAATTATATAACTCAATATTATATTTAATAAAATAATCCTTATAGAAGAAAACCATTAACCAAGAAGAACAAAAATGTAAAATAGGAAATGTTATAAGGGATAATAAAGCTAAATCTAAAGCGGTGCAAAAAATCCGTGGAATTAGTTTAGGATAAATAATTTGTTTTTTCATTGTTAATTATTTTTATTTAATGATAGAGCAATTCTTGAAATCATTTGAGTATACTACTAATATAAATTATAATTTAAAACATTTATTTTAAAATATTAATATGACGCCATTTGAAACATACAGCTTATTATTTATCGATAGTTTCGTCTCTAATCTAGTTATAGGATTTCAGCGAGAACTAATATTCCACTCGATGAAGATGTTTGGAGTTTATAATCCTTTAATGATGCTGCCGGTAGCCGTTAGTGCTTCTATGGCTGCTATTACCGTAAATTATATTTTCGGCAGAATATTACTAAATATTTTTTATTTTTCTCGAAATGAGCAAAATATATTAAGACATAAAAAATTTGCACAATTTTGTTTAAAATATGATGTAATTTTGCTTTCTCTAATGGTTTTTCCTTTCTGGGGTAGTTTTATTTCTTTATTTGCCGGCTTTTTTAGAATAAATTTTTTAAAGTTTTTAAGCGTTGGTTGTGTAGTAAAAGCATGTTATTATGGAATTGTATTGTATATAATATGAAAATTATTAAAATGTCATTCCCGTGAAAACAGGAATCCAGTAATAATAGTCATCCTGAATTTATTTCAGGATCTACTAAAAAAGATGCTGAAACAAGTTCAGCATGACAAAAAAACGTAAATATCATGTACTAAAAATTAATTACTTTAAAAAATATGAAAAAACTAGAAAAAACAAATTCACACCGACAGCACAAAGTAGCAACTTTAATAAACGAAGCTTTAATTGAAATATTAAGACGTGGCCGTATGCTTGATGTGCGGCTTTTTGATTGTCCAATAACAATTACAAAAGTCTTAGTAACGGCTGATTTAAAAATCGCTAATTGTTATTTTTTGCCTTTTAATACTAATTTAAAAGAAGCAGAATTAATAGAAGCTTTAAATAAATCTAAATATGCTATTCGGAATTTTGTAACTCAGAAAATTAATATGAAATTTTCACCGGATATTCGTTTTCATTATGATCATGGTTTTGATAATGCAGCGAAAGTAGAAAAACTATTAAAACAAACGAAAATGACGGAGATTATTGAATAATGCTGCACCCTGCTAAATATTTTTTATATAAGAAAAAGAATAGCGTATCATTATTTTTTAATTTTTTGGCGTTTAGTTTAGTTATTGCTGCTTTTATATTTATATCCTGGGGCTTAAAGGAAATGACCGAGCCGTTAAATACTTTAACGCTCGACCCGGTCTCGCTCGAATATAGTAATTTAATAGCTTACTCTTTTAGAACTGTTTTACGAATGATGATTGCAATGGTCATCTCTTTAATTTTTACTCTTATATATGCAACGCTTGCTGCTAAAAATTCTCGTTTAGAACAAATTTTAATTCCGTTATTAGATATTTTGCAGTCGGTGCCGATTCTAGGCTATATTTCTTTTACCATTACGGCTTTTTTGGCTCTTTTTCCTTCCAGTATTATGGGAGCAGAATGTGCGGCGATATTTGCAATTTTTACTTCGCAGGTCTGGAATATGATTTTTAGCTGTTACCAGTCCTTTAAAACCGTACCGGAAGAATTAAACGATGTGGCGAGTGTTTTTAAAATGTCTGGGTGGCGGAAATTTTGGCAAATAGAAGTGCCTTTTGCCATTCCTTCATTGGCTTGGAATATGGTAATATCCATGTCTAGTAGCTGGTTTTTTGTGGTAGCATCCGAAGTAATTATGGTAGGAAACAACAAAATCACTTTACCCGGTATTGGCTCATATATATATTTAGCAATTGAACAACAAAATACAGCAGCAATATTGTATGCGGTGCTAGCAATGTCGTTAATAATTATACTATATGATCAGCTATTATTACGTCCGCTCATAGTATGGTCGGAAAGATTCCGCTATGAAACATCCACAGGAGCTAAATCAGGTTATTCATGGGTATTAACTATATTTCAACAAAGCATAATTATTAAAAAACTTTTTTCTCCCTTAGCATTTATTGTAAAATTTCTTCTCTATTCTTCTTTATTTAACAGTATTGCCGTAATTAATCCCAAAATTGTAGAAAATAATCATAATAAAGTATGGTTAAATTATTTATGGTATTTGACGTTGATATTTAGTGGTGCAATTACTCTTTTTTATATAGGTTCTTTTTTACAAAATGTTGGTTGGCATGAGATTGTTAAAGTATTTATTTTGGCATCAATTACTTTATTAAGAATCGTAATATTGATAATTCTGGCATCGCTATTTTGGGTGCCTATCGGTATATATATCGGCTTACGTCCTCGGTTAACGGCAATCGTTCAGCCTTTTACTCAATTTTTTGCAGCTTTCCCAGTAAATTTATTATTTCCAATAGTTTTTATTGTCATAACTAAATACGATTTAAATCCTAATATTTGGCTTAGCCCTTTAATGATTGTAGGGACACAGTGGTATATATTATTTAACGTTATAGTCGGAGTGTCGGCTTTGCCGAGTGATCTTAAAGACGTAGCAAAAATTTTAAACGTTAAAGGTTTGGAATGGTGGAAAAAAGTAATATTACCGGCAATAGCTCCTTATTTTATTGTCGGCGCTATTACCGCTTGTGGTGGAGCGTGGAATGCAAGCATCGTTGCCGAGGTTATTAATTTCGGTAATCAGAAAATAGTAGCTAAAGGCCTTGGAAGTTATATAGCAGAAATGACAGTAGCAGCAGATTTTAATAAAATAATCCTAGGAATTGGGGTGATGTCGCTATTTGTCGTGCTGATAAATCGTTTATTTTGGCAACCGATTAACGAATATTCTAATAAGAGATTTCAGTTATTATAAAAATACTCTATGTCATTCCCGCGAAGGCGGGAATCTAGTAATCTAGTCTTTTCTTTGTCATGCTGAACTTGTTTCAGCATCTCTTGAAAAAGATACTGAAATAAATTCAGCATGACTATTTTTTAGCCTGGATTCCCGCTTGCGCGGGAATGACATAGAGTAAAAATTGTCCGGTACTATAGGTTTATGAACTAGATCTAGTAAAATAATAGCAGTATATAATCATAAACTTGGTGCATTCGATTGGATTTGAACCAACGACCTTTGCCTTCGGAGGGCAATGCTCTATCCAGCTGAGCTACGAATGCCTAACAGCGTCATTCAGGAAACTTGACACAAGCGAATTTTTCAGAATTCACCTGTGCTCACGTATATTACAGTGTCCATACATGGTTTGACCCAGTAGTGTACGAACGTTCCCGATGTCATTCCTGCGAAGGCAGGAATCCAGGTTTTTCTTTTTCTATCATTGCGAGAAAACATTTATGCCGACGAAGCAATCTAATTAAATCTAAGAGAGATTGCCACGCTCCCTGCAGTCGCTTGCAATGACTGGTATAAGCTGGATTCCCGTTTTCACGGGAATGACATACTGCTGTTTTTATAGGATCATACAACAATTCGTTCGCAATGAAAGAGTTCCTTATATTAATTTATCGTCTGACCACTCTGGTATTAAAAAATATGTCATGAAGCATTTTTCTGTCTTTATTAAAAAGCATAAAAATAACGTTTATTATAAAACCTATTATTGTTATATTGATAAGGAAAAGAGCAGTGTATCTAAAAAAGACCTCAACAGAATCAAGCCTATGGCCATACATGTCGATTAATTTCATATTTAATAATTGCTTACCGGGAGTAGCTTGTGATTTTGAAGATTCAAAATAAGCAAAATAAAAAGAACCCATAATAAACAAAAAAGGTAGAGAAATATACCAAAAAACAACAGTACCCCAAGCAATATATAAAATAGAAGCCTTTATCGAAAACCACAAGTTTATTAGACTAAACTCTGTTATATTAAATTCTGTTATGTTGACAAAAAAGAATATTAATATAATAAGAGTTATTTCTAAAATTTCAGTGATAAAAATAATTATGAGCTTATCAATTAAAAAAGCAAGGAATCTCCTAAAAATCATAAATTAATCTTTAATTGATTTTTATCGCCTTACTACTCGCGTACCGCAAATCATATCAGGTATGGAGGTTTTTTCTTTGGTAAAAATTATACAAAGTAAATTTATTATTCCTGCTATTCCAAATCCAAATATAATTATTATTAGATATAATAGTAACCTAGAAAAAGACTTTAAAAAATTAATTTTTGTTCCGTTTTTGTTTGTTATTTTTATATTCAATAAGTACTTTCCTGGAGTAGCGTGCATTTTAGAGCTTTCAAATAAGGACCAGTATAAATTATTTGAGTCACAAAGATAAGCCCCAAATCTCCGCCAAGCACCGCAATATGTATAATCGCTCATAAATTAATCTTCAATATGTGGCGGTACTTCAAACGTATGGAACGGCGGAGGTGAAGTAAGAGTCCATTCTAAAGTGTCAGCACCTTCTCCCCATGGATTAGCCGGACATTCTTTACCATATTTTAACGTATAGAAAACAATAAATACGAAATAAAGAGCAGCGCCCATAGAAATAGCGGCGCCTATGGACGATACCATATTCCAGCCAGCAAAAGCCTCAGGGTAGTCGGGTATTCGTCTTGGCATACCGGCAAGTCCTAGAAAATGCTGCGGGAAAAATGTTAGGTTTACTCCAATAAAAGTAACCCAGAAATGGATTTTTCCAAGTATTTCAGGATACTGTTTCCCAGACATTTTACCGAACCAGTAATAAAATCCGGCAAATGCCGTGAATAAAGCACCGAGCGACATCGTATAATGGAAATGTGCCACGACATAATAAGTATCATGTAACACTCTGTCGAGTGCCGAATTTGATAGAATTATACCAGTAACACCGCCGATAGTGAATAATATAATAAATCCTATTGAGAATAACATCGGCGTTGGAAAAGTAAGCGAACCTCCCCACATCGTTGCAATCCAGCTAAATATTTTGATCCCAGTCGGCACGGCAATAATCATTGTGCCGGCGGTGAAATATATTAGAGCATTATACGAAAGCCCAACAGTAAACATGTGATGCGCCCAGACTATAAAGCCAACAAAGCCGATAATAGCCATAGCGGCAACCATACCCTGGTAGCCGAATATCGGTTTGCGAGAGAATGTAGATATAACCTGGCTAACTATTCCGAAGCCGGGCAATACTACTATATATACTTCAGGGTGACCGAAAAACCAAAATAAATGCTGAAATAATACCGGATCGCCGCCGCCGTCAGGTTTGAAAAAGTTAGTACCGAAATTACGATCCGTTAATAACATGGTGATAGCACCGCCAAGTACAGGCATAGCGAGAATTATTAAGAATGCTGTAACTAAAATAGACCAAACGAATAACGGCATTTTAAATAATCCCATACCTGGGGCACGCATATTAAAGATAGTAACGATTAGATTAATTGAGCCGAGAATTGAAGATAGCCCCGTTAAATGCAAGCTGAAAATAGCCATATCCACCGCAGCTCCCGGATGTCCGCTTAAACTACTTAAAGGAGGGTAGAGCGTCCAACCCGTGCCAGGGCCGCCGTCAACAAATGCCGAAAGCATAAGTAATAGAAAAGCAGGAACTAATAGCCAGAAGCTGATATTATTAAGACGGGGAAAAGCCATATCCGGCGCACCTATTAGTAGCGGTACGAAATAATTACCGAAGCCGCCGAACAAAGCCGGCATAATCATAAAAAACACCATAATTACTGCGTGAGCAGTGATCAGTACGTTATATAATTGGAAATCATGATTTAGAAAATGCCCGCCCGGCATAGCCAGCTCTAGCCTAAACAGTAGTGAAAACAACCCCCCGACAATTCCGGCAAAGATCGCAAATATGATATACATAATGCCGATATCCTTGTGATTAGTCGAAAAAAGCCACCTCCGCCAACCGTAAGGGATGTGATGGTCATCGTGATTTAGGTCGTTAGTAGTTATACTCATAATTGTTATTTTGCTTGTGTTAATTTTTTATTTTGTTTGTTCGTGTATAGCAATTATGTCATTCCCGTGCAGGCGGGAATCCAGACCTATCTCTTCCGTCATTGCGAGAAGGCATGTATGCCGACGAAGCAATCTTATGAAATCTAAGAAGGATTGCCGCGTCGCTACGCTCCTCGCAATGACAAATATAAACACTCCTCGTAATGATAAGTATAAATATTTTTCTGGATTCCCGTTTTCGCAGGAATGACATAGAGGCACAAAAATAACATCAAAAATATTGTATCATTTTCCTTAAAAATCAGGAAGATTATATTTAATATTTTGTCTCTTAAGGTTATTTACATATAATTTTAATATCTTCTCAAGCTTTATTTGATCTTTTGGTTTATTTTTAGTTATTATGTAATTTACAAAACTTAAACCTACAAAAGATATAGGTGATTTTTTTAAAAGAGAAATTACTTTCTTTAGCAATTTTGGTATCATAATTGCTATATTATCTAAAAGCGACTCAGCGTATAATAAAAAGCCTTTTGCCATTCAAGATCATTAAGCACATCCGGTTGATTTCTATACTCTTCTTCACTCATTATCATTTTGCCTGGTTTAATTTCTCAATATTCGCTCCGACTATTGCCGAGATATTACGGGTGATTTTATCATAATCCCAATCCCACCATTTAATTTTAAGTAATTGCTCAATTATTTCGTCGGGAAATCTTTGGCGTACTATCTTTGCAGGATTGCCGACAACGATACTATAAGGAGGTACGTCTTTCGTTACAACGGAGCAAGCACCGATAATTGCACCGTTACCTATATTAACTCCGGGCATGATAGTAGAGTTTGTACCAAACCATACATCATTTCCTATAATTGTATCTCTTCTTTTATCAGGAGAAGGCGTATAATTATTCCAATTTTCAAAAATAAAGAAAGGGTAAGTAGAAAACCCGTCCATTGGGTGATTCATATCATCGGTTATAAAATTAGTACCCATAGCGATAGCACAAAATTTACCTATAATCAATTTAACGAAATAAGCTCCTCGAACATTTTTATATTCAAATTTCTCAGGATTATTGGAATCACTATAATAGGTATAATCACCTACTATTATGTTAGGATTATGGATAAAATGTTTTAAGAATATCGTTTCTTTCACTTGTTTAGGAAAAAGATGAGGATAAAGGTTATTGTGGCTAGTCATATGAAAAAGTATTATTCAATATATAATTTTATACTATATTAAGGTTATTTTTTCTGGATTCCCGTTTTCGCAGGAATAACATAGAGGCACGGAAACGACATAGAATATGCTGTATCTATCCACGCAACAATCCTTTCTCATATCTCATTTATCCTTACTCGCGACCCAATTGTCAAAATCCTCTTTGCTGACTACCTCTATAGCAATTGGCATAAAGCCGTGATTAATGCCGCAAAGCTCGGAGCATTGACCGTAATATACACCTTTTTTAGCAATTCTTGTCCATGTTTCGTTAATTCTTCCTGGTACGGCATCTATTTTAAAGCCAAGTGATGGCACGGCAAAACTATGTATTACGTCACCAGCAGTAATGAGAAATCTTACGGTTGCATTTTCAGGTATGATAATGCGATTATCGACGTCTAACAATCTTTTTTGTCCGGCTTTCAAATTCTCGTCAGGGATCATAATACTATCAAATTCTATATTACCCTGATCAGGATATATATAATGCCAATACCATTGATAGCCGACGACTTTAATAGTTATATCAGCTTGCGGTATTTTTTCGGCAAAGCGTAAAATCCTAAAAGACGGTACGGCAATAATAATCAAGATTATTATCGGGATTATGGTCCAAATTATTTCAATCAAAATATTATGAGAAAATTTAGCCGGTACAGGGTTAGCTCTAGCGTTAAATTTAACACATACATAAGCTAGTAAGCCAACAACAAAAAGGACAATAGCGCCGGAGATGAAAAGTAAAAAATTATGAAACCAATTTAATTCTTCCATTAAAGGACTTGCTGGCGGTTGAAATAACATTTGCCAAGGCTGCGGCTCTGAAGCTAAGCAAGTAGTATTGATTAGCAATAGACCAAGAAGTATAACGATGTTTTTCATAATTTGTAGCTGGATATGTCTTTAAGGTTTATGTTTAATATAGTCAATATAAAATGATATGAAGTTTTATTAAAGCAAAAAATTATATAAATTTTTATTGTAATTTGTTTCCTCATAAGTCATATTAGATTTATATGTGAAAATTTTATCTCATAAGATCGGCAATTTTAATGAAAACTACAATACTACCATATAATTTAGATTCTATACTAATAAACCCTGCTATTAGTTCACGCCTAAAAAAAATCCTTAATTACTCGTCGTTATTATTATTTATTGCTTTAGTTGCGTTTGTGTCATCTAGTGTTAATAAATATGTTAATGATACCTTATCGATAAAATTAGTACAAGCAGAGCCTGAAGATTTTCAGGAAAATATTTTCTCACAAACTGTAATAGTTAAGAAGGGAGATACCTTAAAAACTATTCTTACTGCGCAAAATATTCCTAAAGTAGATATAGAAAAAATTGTCAGGTTAGTAAAAAGTGGTAAATTAGAGGCTACACTGAAGATAGGACAGCAAATTAATTTTGAATATGAAACAAAAATTACTGAAAATGCTGAAGAAGATTTAGCTTCTGAAATATCTTTTTTAAATAAAATAACTATTGCGGTCGATAAATTAAAAACTATTGAAGTTATTAGAGAAAACGATGATTTTCTTGTCCAAAATGTAATTATTCCTTTAAATAAAGAGCTTGCTAAATCCTCAATAGTTATTAACTCAAATTTTATGTCGGCTCTTAAAAGCCTTGGTCTGTCAAACAATAGTATAATAGAGCTGATAAACGCTTATGCTTATCAGATAGATTTTCAGCGTCAAATAAAAAGTGGTGATACCGCAACGGTTATAACGGAAAAATATGTAACGGAAGATGGGAAGTTTTCTCATCATGGCAAAATTTTATACGTTTCATTAAATTTGTCAGGTAAGGAATATAATATTTATCGTTATTCACATGATAATATGCAAAATAATCATAGTTTTTTTTCTGAAGACGGTAAAAGCGTAAAAAGAAGTTTACTAAAGACACCGTTAAAACTTATTCGAGTTTCTTCACATTACGGCAATAGAAAACATCCAATTCTTGGTTATACGAAAATGCATAAAGGAGTTGATTTTGCCGCTCCGAAAAACACGCCTATATCTTCTGCCGGTAACGGGGTAATAACAGAAATGCGCTGGAAATCCGGTTATGGAAATTTTGTAAAAATAAAACATAGCGGTACGTTATCTACTGCGTATGCTCATGCTACTAGCTTTGCAAAAAATCTTAAAGTCGGTAGTATAGTAAAACAAGGGCAGGTAATTGCTTACGTCGGAAGTACCGGTAAAGCTACGGGACCGCATTTACATTATGAAGTTGAAATTAATGGCAAAAACGTTAACCCTATGTCGGTTAAAACTACACCAGGCATAGAACTAAATGGCAAGAATCTAGTAAAATTTAACCAGTTTAAGAAAGAAATCAAAACATTAAGCATTAAACTTGATAAAGAATTAAAAATCGATAGCAACGCGGAAGTGTCTTTGTAAGTTTCATGTGTCATACCGTGGTCAGGCCGGCGTTGTTGCATGGCTCGGAAATTATACCAAATTCTCCGATGTCATTCCCGAGAAGGCGGGAATCCAGAAAAAGGTAAAATAATTTAAGCTTTTAGTTGTAAAATTTATAGTGTTTACGCCTTTTAGTTTCTAGATTCCCGCCTTCGCGGGAATGACATCGAGCGCTTTTAAGAGCCATGCAACAACGCTGGTCAAGCCACGACATGACATCGAGACGCTCTACGGCTTGAACGCATTAAACTGATAAATAAAGCTTCTTATCTTCTCTACAATAAAATATAAATATGCCGTTACTTTTAAAATTAAAAAAATTATATTTAACCTTTGCTCGTAGTAGCCGTATAATAATTACTTTAGTAATTATCGACCAAATAACAAAATGGTGGTTTATTAACAATTTAAGGTGGAAACCAGGATTAACGTTAAAGCTCACCTCTTTTTTGGATATGGTATATAGCTGGAATTACGGTATTAGTTTTGGACTAATGCGAAATTATTATCAGTATAGTAACAGTTTTTTTGTAGTAACTAATACAATTATTGTATGTTATTTATATTATATGATGATTCGTTCTACTAGTATTACCGCTTTTGCCAGCTATAGCTTTGTAATTGGCGGCGCTATTGGGAATTTAGTAGATAGATTCGCTCGTGGTGCAGTATTTGATTTTATACATTTCCATTATTACGATTATAGTTTTCCTGTGTTTAATTTAGCTGATTGTTTTATTTCGCTTGGAGTATTTGTCTTAATAAGAGATTTTTATAATAGTAAAAAAATTGTTGAAGAAAAAACAAAGGCTGATTATGATAAAGCACAAATTGAAGCTATGGCAGAAAAAATCCGTCAGGCAGAATATAAAGATACTAATTTTTAATTTAAAGGTAATTAAGTGCGTATAATTTTTTTATTATTTACTATTTTGGTAGTTACATCTGCATGTAATAAAAAATTAAAAGAAACCGTCGGTATATCTACCTCCGGGCCTAATGAATATCAAGTTCAGCGTAGTAAAATGCTGGAGGTTCCGCCGCATTATGATTTGCCGGCCCCCGCTTCTCAACAGCTGCCTAACAATAAAGGGTATGTACCCGGAGGGTTTAATGAGGGTGAGAAAGCTTTAATACAAGAAATGAATTAATTGCTTTATGTCATTCCTGCGAAGGCGAGAATCCAGTCTTGTCATGCTGAACTTGTTTCAGCATCTCTTGCAAAAGATCCTGAAACAAGTTCAGCATGACTTATAAAGTGTTTTTTCTGGATTCCCGTTTTCACGGGAATGACATAAGAAATAGTAATACATAATCATAATGATTACCTCATCGCAAAAGCAAAATATCGGTATTTTCGGTCTCGGTAAAACTGGTATATCTGTTTATGAAATATTGAAAGATGAAGCGCAAATAATCGTTTATGATGATGTTAAAAATAACCGAGACATATTTGCAGGTTTTTACGGAGAGAAATACTTAGCCGATTTAACGAGTCCGAAATGGCAAAGCTGCGATAAAATCATACTAAGTCCCGGTGTTTCATTGGAGCATGAAATAGTGGAGTTAGCAGGTCGTTATAATATTCCTATTACTTCAGATATAGATTTATTATTTGAAAAGTCTAAAAATTCCAATTTTATTGCTGTTACCGGTACAAACGGTAAAAGTACTAGTACTGCCTTAATCAGTCATATTTTAAATTCAAACGGTTTTGATTATCCCGCGGTTGGGAATATAGGTATTCCTGCTTTAAAAGCCGGAGTCGGTAAAGCAGGTTACGTGCTTGAATTATCTTCTTTCCAATTAGATCTAATAAAAACTTTTAAAGCAAATATAGCCGTACTTCTCAATATTACCCCTGATCATTTAGACAGACATAAAGATATGAATAGCTATATTACTGCCAAATGTAAAATTTTTGATCGTATGAGTAAAGGCGATTATGCAATAATTAATATCGATAACGATTATTGTAAAGAAATCTTTTTAAGGCTGAAACAAAATCAAAATATAAATGTTGTTGCTTTTTCAGTTCTTGAAATCCTTGATAAAGGAATTTCAATTGTTAAAGATAAAATTTATGATAAATTTTTTGCTGATGAAAGTTTTGCTTTGCCATTTAATAGAAATCTTCAGGGGTTGCATAACTATGAAAATATAGCAGCAAGCTATGCCGCTGCAAGATCTATGAAAGTCAAATCTTCGCAAATACTTGAAGCTATAAAGCAATTTCGCGGTTTGCCGCATAGGATGCAATATATCGGGAATGTGAATGATATAAACTTTTATAATGATAGTAAGGCGACGAATGCTATAGCTGCCTTACAGTCAATTAAAGCTCTTGATAACGTCTACTGGCTAGCGGGAGGGATAGCTAAAGAAGGAGGAATTGAAGAAATCAAACCTTTATTCGATAAAATTAAAAAAGCTTATTTGTTTGGAGAAGCTAAAGAAATATTTGCGGAAACTCTTAAAGGTAAAGTAGATTTTGAAATATGTGATGATCTAGAGCAAGCATTTAAGGGCGCTTACGAAGATGCTAGTAAAGATAAAGAAGGAGTTAAAAATATATTACTTGCTCCTGCTTGCGCTTCATACGATCAGTTTAAAAGCTTTGAACAGCGAGGCGAGTTATTTATTAATTTGTGTTCGGAGAAGATAGATTAAAATGTCACAAAATAACCAAATATCTAATAATTTTATTAAATTGTGGTGGCGTAATACCGATCAGCAAATTGTGATTTCATTAATGATTTTATTTGCTTTTAGCCTAATGTTAGTTACTACATCCGGGTCGGCAGTCGCAAATAGAATTGGTCTAGAGGAAAATTATTTTTCTTCGAGGCAAATATTTTATTTAAGTGCGGCCTCTGGAATTATAATATTATTTTCATGTTTTAATAAGAAATGGCTTAAACGATTTGCCATACTAGGTTTTATTTTGAGCGTAATATTACTAATTCTGGTTAAATTTTTTGGTTACGAAGTGAAAGGAGCTACGCGCTGGATTAATATTTTTGGTTTATCGATTCAACCGTCGGAATTTATAAAACCGTTTTTTGCAGTGGTTATAGGTTGGATATTATCATTGAAATTTGAAAAAGATTTCCCAAGCTTTTCTGTTAGTATTATTCTCTATTCTATTGTTGCCTTATTATTGATTATTCAACCTGATTTTGGCATGCTAGTAATGATTACAGCAGTTTTCGGTATTCAGCTTTTTATTGCCGGTATGCCAATATTCTGGATTACACTAACTAGCTTTATTGGAATGGTAGGAGTAAGTATCGCTTATTTTTGGTTGCCGCACGTGACTCAAAGAATCAATTCTTTTCTAGATCCTGATAGTAGTGAAAATTATCAGGTTAGTAAGTCTTTAAGAGCTTTTGAGCATGGTGGTTTATATGGCCGTGGCCCTGGTGAGGGGGCAGTCAAGCAGGTGTTACCTGATTCACATACGGATTTTATTTTTGCAGTTGCCGGAGAAGAATTCGGTGCAATTATCTGTTTAATTGTTATCGGGATATTTGCTTTTATAGTGCTAAGAAGTTTTGTTAAAGTGGTAAATGAAAAAGATAAATTTATTCAATTTGCTGCAAGCGGGATAATTGCTCAGTTGGGTTTACAATCAATTATTAATATCAGCGTAACGCTGCATTTATTGCCTACTAAGGGTATGACGTTACCCTTTATTAGTTATGGTGGATCTTCAACCCTTGCCATAGCTATAGCAACTGGCATGCTGTTAGGTTTTACCAGATATAAGACTCCGTTGACCTCCTATAGAATTTTACACTATTGATATGAAAAAAATAATTTTGGTAGCAGGAGGCACAGGAGGGCATTTTTTTGTAGCAAAAGCTATTGGAGAAGAATTAATAACCAGAGGATATGAAGTTCATTTTATAACTGACCTTAGGTGCCAGAAATACATACCAAATTCCGAAATTAAATGTACAGAAGCAATTTCTCATGGACTCGTGTCCTCACCTATTAAGTATAGGCTGCGGGCACTCACCAATCAAATTACTCCTGTACACTTTAATTTGGGAATTGGTAGAATTCAAAAGGCAAAATTGACGTTTCATATAATAGATTTAAAAAGATATTCTGCCTCTTCCCTACAAAAAATTAGATTTTTTATAGCTTTGTTTAGGAGCGTGCTTAAATCCGTTAAACTATTACATAGCCTTAAACCAAGCGTCGTAGTCGGCTTCGGAGGATATCCGGTTGTGTCTTCAATGTTTGCGGCAATGTGGCTAAGGATACCGATTATAATCCATGAACAAAATTCTTATCTCGGAAAAGTTAATAAGTTTTTTGCAAAATTTGCTACAAAAATTGCTTTATCTTATGAGCAAACTAAGAATCTAACTAATATTTCGGAAAATAAAATAGTAATTACTGGTGGAATAGTTAGAGAAAGTATTAGAAATATAAACCGTTATGGCGTTACGAAGAGCGGCGAAGCTATGACGTGGCAACCTAGGGGATTATTGATAAAAAGTCTAGATTCCGTGGTCAAGCCACGGAATGACAAGATTTTCGCTAGCAACGATACCTTCAGGATATTTATTTTCGGGGGTAGTCAGGGAGCTAGAATATTTTCTGAATTATTACCTGCGGGTATAAAGCTTCTAATGCAAAAACATCCAAAATTAAAATTGCATATAGTTCAGCAAGCGGCAAGCGATGATCAAGCAGAGATTAAAAAAATATACTCAAAATTAAATATCTCTTATAAATTAGCAGAATTTTTTGACGATATTGCTCATCAATATCAAAATACAGATTTAGTAATTTCAAGAGCAGGGGCCTCAACCATAGAAGAGTTAACTTATATAGGTTTGCCAGCTATTCTTATTCCTTTGCCGACGGCTGCAGACAATCATCAATATTATAATGCAAAATTATTAGAAGATGCGGGAGCAGGATGGTGTATGGCGCAAAGTGATACTTCTGAAGAAAAATTAGCAGATAAGATATTAATGTTAATAAAAAATCCTGGCATGTTAGAACAAGCTTCACAAAATTTATTAAAAAGAAAAAAAGTAGGGCATAAATTTTTAAGTGATTTGATAGAAGAAATAGTAAAATAAGAGGGGTATGACACCATACTTACAATTTTTTACTTTAAACAGGTTTTATCCTCATTTGTTCCTTGCAACTTTAGTAGTTCTATGGCATTAATTAAGGGTATAGAAAAGATTATTAGGTTATAAACATGTTGAAAAAGTGTATTATCTTATTTTTAGGATTATTTATCCTTACAGGTTGTACAGATAATTTTAGAAGTTATTTTAAAAAGTCAGCAAATGATAAATTAGTCGATAGTAAAGGGTTTAAAGGTGGTAAACGCAAGCCATTATATAATAGTAAATATATTACTTTAGCTAAAAAGAATATTGTTGAAGATAACCTTGATGACGATCAGGAGGATGAGGATAATGACAATCCTTTAAATAATGAAACAATTAATCCAACAAAAAGAAATCGTGATATGTATCTTAACATGATCAAAAGAGATATGGCACGCCAAAAAGCTGAGTCTAGAGATATAGATGATGATTATCCTCTTAATACTGGGAATAGAAAAGTTAGAAAAAATAATAACGATAAAGAAGAAAAATTAGAGCAGGAATTAGCGCAGATTAAAGCCATGCTAAGAGAAACCAGACAAGATTTATCAAAATATTCTTGCCCTGCTGCGCAAGAGCGAAATTATGCTCCAGCAGTTTATCCTTCTTCTCCTCTCAATAATAAGAAATCGCAGGTAAAAAAGAAATTTATTAGAGAAGATGATGATAACATTGGTGCAAAAGATAATGCCTGTGCTATATAGTTTGATAATCAACTTTTATGGTTAATAATAATTTACTTACGCTTAGTTCTGTAACTCAAACCGTTACGACTAATAAAAATATAAGAAAAAAAATACTTGATAATATTAATCTTACTTTAAAATCTAATGAAATAGTTGCGATTCTTGGGAAATCAGGAGCGGGTAAATCAACATTACTTAGAATAATTGCCGGCTTAAATGAGCCTGCGGCAGGCAAGTTAATTTATCATAATCAGGAAACAGCTAAAGATTGCTTTAAAATAGGGATGATATTCCAGACATTTGCTCTTTTCCCCTGGCTTACCGTTCTTGAAAATGTTGAACTCGGCTTAAAAGCTCTGGAAATTTCTGAGCAGGATAGACGAAAGAGAGCCCTTGCCGCTATAGATTTAATAGGGCTTGATGGATTTGAATCGGCATATCCGAGAGAATTATCCGGCGGCATGAAACAAAGAGTAGGTTTTGCAAGGGCCTTGGTTTTAAGACCGGAAATTTTACTTATGGATGAGCCGTTTTCTGCTCTGGATGTTTTAACGGCTAATAACCTAAAGAATGATTTTCTTGATTTGTGGGGTGATGGTAAAACTCAAATGAAATCAGTAGTTATTATTACTCATTCTATTGAGGAAGCAATAACCATGGCAGATAAGGTGTTGGTTTTTTCATCTAATCCGGGGCGTATTGTTTCCGAGCTACCTATTACCTTACCGCATCCAAGAGATAGCCAAACTGCTGAATTTCGTGCTATAGCCGATAAAATTTACGGATTGATGGTAGCTGCTTCTGATAAATCCATTATCAAAGAGAAAAAACTAGATATTTCTAATATTACTCAAAAAATTCATTTAACTCAAATAAATCAATTAATAGGTAGTATGGAAGCTTTGTCTACTCCTCCTTATAAAGGTGTTGCAAATCTTGCTGAATTATCTAAAATTTTCCATATTAATAATACTGAGGATATACTCCGGATAGTTAGCGCATTAGATATATTAAAATTTGCTCTAGTTACAAATGATAATATTAAATTAAATAAAGCCGGTAAGGAGTTTGCTGCTGCAGATTCTGAAGCTCGTAAAAAAATGTTAGCGCATCATTTGCTTGATAATATATCGCTTGCATCTTATATATGTAAAGTTTTGTACCAACGTTTAGATCATAAAGCTCCTTTATCTCGTTTTCAAATGCAGCTTGAAGATAAATTATCTAAAGAAGATGCTCTTATGACTTTAAAATCTATAATAGCGTTTGGCAGATATGCAGAAATTTTTTCATATGACGATAATAAGAAAATTTTTAGTTTAGATAACCCAACCGGTTAATATTACAATTTATAAACCAATAAGCACATTTTTTATCTAGTAAATAAACTTAAATACTTGACTATAAGTTTTATTTTCATTATTTTCTAGTATTAAAATAATGATGCTTAGCTTCCATCATTTGTAAACTTAGATTAACCGGTAATTTACCTTTGTTATATTAAAATAGCGGGAGCAGTAAAAGCTGATTTATAATATTAACAAGATTGTGGGTTAGTGTATCTTAATAATCATATTAAAGGACAGAAATATGAATGAGGAAGAAGAAAAATTATTAAATACTTTAGAAGAAGATGAATATACGGAAGAAGAAAAAAGGCAAAAAGCCGAAGATTCAAGAAAACAGCTTAAAGCAATATTATTTACTTTTTTCCCTTTGTTAATAGGTTTCCTGGTTTTTACTTATTATTTTCTTAATTCTATAGAAGAAAAAGCGCAAGTGCAAAGACGACTTGAAATTCGTGAAGCAATGAAGCTGGAAAGACAAAATAAAGCTCAGCAAAATCAACAAGTTACGCAACCTTTGCAGAATCCACAAACACAACAGTAAAGAAGCGCAACAGTAAAGAAGCGTTGTTTAGCTTATCGATTCTTATGTCATTCCCGTGAAGGGTGCCCCGTTGCGCCTGCGCGGATCGCAAAACGAGTATAATGTCATACCGAGGCCCCTCCCACGGTATCCAGAAAAACAACTTACAATAGTAATTGTTTTAGATTTTTAACTGGATTCCGTGAATAAATCACGGAATGACAGCAGTTTGGCTGATCTTATGAGGGCATCCCGTCCCGTAAAAACGGGAATCTAGGCTAAAAAGCCTTAGCCTGCAAGGTTTTTTTCTATATAATTTTAAATTATCGTTATTCTTTAGCTTAATTTTTCTGGATTCCCGCCTCCGCGGAAATGACAAGGGCGTGCTTTAATTATCTATGCAACAATGCCTGCACAGGAATAACATAAAACATTCAAATAAGCCATAATCCTCTCACTTCCCCCCTCATAATTTACCCTAAATATACGTTGTGACAAAAATGTTATAAAAAACTGTTGATTTCTTTTATATTCACCACTAACGTATATATTACATTAATATTTTAAGGTGAACCAATGTCGCTAATAGATGTCCTGGTAGTAGATGATGAAGAAGATATAAGAAATATAGTTGCAGCAATTTTAAAAGATGAAGGATTTAATCCTAAAGTAGCGGCTAATAGCACACAGGCGCTTAAAATACTTGCCGAGAAACCTATGTCGGCGGTTATTTTGGATATTTGGCTTCAAGGAAGTGAAATTGACGGTCTTGGAATTTTAGAGATAATAAAAAAACGCTATCCATTAATGCCAGTGATAATAATTAGCGGACATGGTAATATTGAAACAGCGGTAAATGCTATAAAAATAGGCGCTTATGATTATATAGAAAAACCATTTAGTAACGATAAATTAATGATTCTGCTTAAAAGAGCTTGTGAGGTGACAAAATTAAAACGTGAAAATCTTGATTTGAAATCAAAAGTTATCGATAAAACGGAACTAATAGGCGAGTCTTCTATTACTTTAAAACATAAGGCTGAAATCGAAAAAGCTGCTTTTTCCTCTAGCCGTATTATGATTCGTGGTAAAGTCGGTAGTGGTAAGGAGTTAGCTGCTAGGTTAATACATAAAAAGTCGAAGCGAGTAAATAACCCTTTTATTATTTTTAGTCCGACATGTATGAGTACCGAAAAAATTAATCAAGAATTATTTGGTGAGGTAGATAAAGTAGAAAATAGCAGTAAACGACCTACTTTATTAGAATTTGCTAATAACGGTACTTTATATATTGATGAAATTAGTAATGTTCCGATCCCTATTCAAATAAAATTGCTTAAATTTTTAAAAGATCAAGCCATAAGGAAGCCATGTGGAAAGAATATTAAGCTTGATATAAAAATAATCACCGGTACTTCTAAAAACATGCAGGAAGAAGTTAATAACGGCAAATTTTTAGAAGATCTTTATTATCGTTTAAATGTTTCTGCTTTAAAAGTGCCTTCATTATATGAACGAAAAGAAGATATACCTTTATTAGTAAAATATTTTGTCAAGCAGCTTTCTAAATTTTCAGGATTAAAAGAGCGCAATTTTGCCGATGAAACTATTGCTGCTCTTCAATCTTACGAGTGGCCTGGTAATATTAGACAGTTACGTAACGTAGTTGAATGGACTTTAATTATGAACCCGATATCTTCGGGTAATAATGAAGTAATTAAACCTTATATGATACCCTCCGAGATTTTAACTAATAGTGCTAATCTTACCAAATTAGAGGATAGTTTTGATATGTTATCCATGCCTTTGCGGGAGGCGAGGGAAGTTTTTGAACGGCAATATTTATCGGCGCAAATGAGTCGTTTTAATAATAATATTTCTAAAACTTCGTCCTTTGTTGGGATGGAGCGTTCAGCCTTGCATCGTAAATTAAAATTATTAAGTTTACATGTTCCTTTAAATAAACTAACTGATGAAGAGTATGAGGAAGTTAATGCTTAATAAAATTAAATTCCTAAAATATAAGCAGTATATATATTTATTAAGTATATTAAGCTTACTATTTTTAACTGCTTGCTCAGAGTCGACGCGAGACGCAAACGGTTTACTAACCGATAAAGAAAGCCTAGTAATTAAAAATTATATAAATGCTCAAAATACTAAAAAACTTAAAGTGAATATCAAAGATAAATTTGGTTCTAATTTAAGAGGATTAAAGTTAATCGGCGTAAAATTAGCAAATGAAGATTTATCAGGGATAGATTTTAGTTCTTGTGAAATATTGCGAGTTGATTTTTCAGGCAGCAATATGCAGCAAGCCATTTTAACAAATAGTATAATTCAGGAAAGTGATTTTTCAAATTCGGTAATACAAAATATATCTGCATATAATTCTGATTTTCAAGGTTCTATTTTTGAAAATACTACATTAACGGATATAAATTTTTCTCAAGCAAACTTTAGCGATACCGCAATTAATAAAACTGTTATGAAAAATATAAATTTTGAAAATGCAAAGCTTGTTTCTACGCTTTGGAACAATAATAACGTGGAGAAGATTAATTTTCAAAAAGCAAGCCTTAGAAATAGTAATTTTAAAAATACAGTAATATTAGACTCTATTTTTTACGGCGCCGATTTACAAGGAGTATCAGTAAGTAATACTAGTCTAATAAATAATTATTTTGAATCGGTGGATTTGAGTAAAGCTAAGTTAGTGTCGGTAGTTATTAAAGATTCAAATTTCACTCAAAGTATTTTCAACGAAACAAATTTTGATAATATTCAAGTTAATAACTCTCTATTTTCTTTTTCTTCATTTCAATCTATTATTTTTAAAGATGTGAATATTACGGCTTGCGACTTTCAAAATACTGGTTTTAGTAGTTCTAGTTTTGATCAGTTAAGAATTGCAAATAGCTTGCTTAATAATACAAATTTTAATGATAATAAGTTAAATAATTTATCAATAAAAAATAGCAATGTTAATTTTGCAAAATTTAATAAAATACAAGCGACAAACATTACTTCAGAAAACTCTACTTATATTAATTCATTCTTTAATAATAATAATATTAAGCAGCTAGCTCTTATTAATGGTGATTTAACTAATAGTGAAATAATGAACTCGAATATTGCAAATAGTAAATTTACTAAAGTAAATTTTTCTAAAGCTTTAATTCAGAATGTTAATTTTTTAGAAGTTAAATTTGCTTTAAGTAATTTAGCGCAAATAGCCTTAATCGATTCACACTTAACAGATACGGTATTTGATACTTCGCCTATTTTTAATTCACAAATAAATAATACGACTTATGTGAATTCTACTTTTGTTAATGCTCTATTTACTAGAAATATCATATTAAATAGTAATGATTTTAGTAAATTCCAGACAGGTATAATAACCTCTCTTAAGGATTTGCAAAAAATTACTGATCTAACAAATATGAATTTTCACGGGCTGGATTTTAGTAATTTAATATTTGATAAAATAAATTTTTCTGGATCTGTTTTTAAAAATGTAAATTTATCAAATACCATTATTAAAAATTCTACTTTGCAAAATACAGATTTTACAACTGCAATGCTTAATAAAACAAATTTTAATAATAGCGATCTAACAAATGCTAATTTCAGCAAAGCCATTATTGAAAATATTTCATTAGAGAGTGCAAAAACTAATGGAACAATAGGTCTTACATCTCCATAAAATCTTTATTTTCTTGTAAAATAAAGTGAAGCAATTAGGATTTATACAAATATAACAGGTATTATTTATGTCTAAGAAGGATAACGACGATCAAGATTTAGAAGATAGGCTTAAAAAGCTAAAAGGTGAAACTCCAACTCTAGAGGAACTAGAGAATAGGCTTGATAAACTAAAAGATAGAAAATCTACTAGAAATTTAACTCCTGCACCGCAAAATGAAGTAGATAAGTTAATGGAGCAAATAACCGATGAAATCAAGATAGAGCAAAGTATTAAAAAGGATAATGAAAAAAAACATCAAGCTTTACAAGACAGGCTCGATAAGTTAAAAGGGAATAAATCTCAGCATTCAAACAAAATCAAATCTACCGGTAATTCTGAAGTAGATGGAATAGTAAAGAAAGCTTTTTTAGATGCAAGAGTAGATAAAGAACAGAAAGAAAGTAGCGAGAGAAAAAAACAGGAAGCCAAAGAAAATATGGCTCGTCTAGATGCAAATTCTAACAAAACATTAGAAGGAATCTATGGAAAAAAGCAGCCGTCAGTAACCGCTAAATCTGTAGATATTAGCAATAAACCCAAGCCCTTAAAATCTAGTGAGGCAAAAAATCCTCAAAAGGTAAATTTGAAAGTTGAGCATAAAACTGATTCTCAAGCTGCTAAAAGATCATTAGATAATTTACCGAAGAAACAACCAAATTTAAAAATTTGGGAAGCTATTAAAAAAATTATTTTTGAACCTATTAAAAAATTTTTTGATAAAGCAGTTGGAAAAGAATCATCTCCTCACACTCCTACTAAATATTCTAATAATACAGAGAACTACAAGCGTTCTAATGAAGAAGTATTACATGACTTTAAAGAAATGATGGAACCGATTAAAGAAATACAAAAAATTGCTGATGGGATTCAAAAAAATCTTACTAATTTAGCACAAAAGAGAAACACGGGACAAGCGAGATTAGGGCAAAAACGAGTAGAACAGATAAGCAAAGTTGGAAATAAAGAAAAAAAATCCGGAGGAAGATCTTTCTGAGATATCAAACAGACCTTCGAGGGCATGCCGGTGAAAGCTGATATCTAATTTTGTTATATTGTTAAGTAGATTCCTTTTTTCAAAGGAAGGCATTGCTGCGTGGATATCCTCAATCATCATTGCAAGGAGGAACACTACCTCGTCATTGCAAGCATTTGCTCGGAACGCGGCAATCTAGAAATAATAAATTTCTTAGGGTTTTGCTATTTTATCAGATTGCCGCGTCGTTGCTATCGCAACTCATCGCAATGACGAATGGAGTTTTGGATTGTGGCGTTGAGGATACCTCCCTTCTCGCAATGACTATTGAGGAACTATTATAAAATTAGTAAAAAGCAATTACTTATGATTGAGTTCGGTATATATAAACATTACAAGGGTAAAGAATATAAAGTAACCGGCGTTGCTAAGCATACAGAAACAGGCGAAAAGCTAGTTGTATATCAAGCTTTATATGATGATTTTGCTCTATGGGTTCGTCCGATTAGTATGTTTAAGGAATTAGTAATAATAAACGGACCGCAGATACCACGTTTTAAATATTTATCAAAATAAATTGTAGTATTATTTTGGCTATAAATAATTATTATAAAATTAAAACTTTATGCAAAATAAAAATACAAGTACGGCTCTTGAAATACTTGCACTTTTGCAAAATTTCCCTTCGGAAACAATAATATTTTTAGATATTGATGACACTATTATAACTCCTAAATTGACCCCTTTTAGAACACCTTCTTATAATTAACTGATTGATGAAATCAAGCAAAATAAAAATAACTATTCAAATTATGAAGAAGTCGTTAGTAATTGGCGATTACAAAGAAAAGCAATATTAATTGATGAAAATGAAAAGTGAGTAGAAGCTTTAAATAGCCTCAAACTTTAATAATAGCGATTTAACAAATGCTAATTTCAGTAAAGCTACTACTGAAAATATTAGTTTTTAAAAATGTTTATTTCCTTCACTTTATTCTTCTCTTCTCATATTTTTGTAACAAAGCCCTTTAAATGTATTTCGAAGACCTTAATGAATAAAACTTATTACCAAAGATTAGAGGACATATGCGTGTAATGAATGTAATGTTAGCACGTGGTGACGGCGGTGTTGAACAAGCTAGTGCAGATTATGTCTTAATGTTATTAAACCAAGGATGTAAAGTAAGTTGTGTGTATGTTCAGAAGGCTAAAAGTAAACAATTATTATATCCCTACCTTAAATATATTGAGTTTCATCAAATTAAACGCTTTGGTTCAAGAGATATTTTGGCTATATTTAAAGTGCGTAAAATTATTAAAGATTTTAAGCCTGATATTGTTATTGCTCATGCAAACCATGCAGCCTTTATTGCTGGTATTGCAGCAATAAAACTTGTGACAACCATAGGTGTATCACATGGTTATAGTGTAAAAGGCACTAAATATACAGATTATGTTATTTGTATCACTAATCATATGAAAAGTATATTACAAACAAAAATATCAAAACCAATATTTGTTATTCCAAACATAACTCCTATTTTCAAACCTATTACTGATAATTTTACCTTTCGTTCTCCTCCAGTCATAGGAGCCTTAGGTCGTTTTGGTTTTGAAAAAAATTTCAGTCTTTTATTACAAGCTGTAAAAATACTTAAAAATAAGAATATTATAGTAAAAGTAATAATTGGTGGAGACGGACCAGAAAGTAATAATTTACAACAAGAAGCCGAACTTTTAGGTATTCATGATCACCTTCAGTGGCTGGGATGGGTTACTGATAAAGATAGTTTCTTTTCTAGTATTGATATTTTTTGCTTAACAAGTAACGATGAACCCTTTGGTATTGTTTTACTAGAAGCTATGATAAACTGCAAAGCTATAATATCAACAAATACATATGGAGCACAAGAAGTATTATCGCATAATAACGACAGTTTAATTATTCCAATTAACAACCCAGAAAAACTAGCAGAAGCAATTATTTGTTTTATTAATAACCCTGAATTTGCTAAACAATGTATAAAACAGGCGTATAATAAAGTAAAAGATCATTATACTCCGGAAATAGTTGGTAAAGATTTGCATAGAGTAATTAAGCTTTGTACAGCATAATCTATTAAGGTTTGGAAGGGAATCATCTTCTCATAACCCTAAATATTTTGATAATACAGAGAACTACAAGCGTTCTAATGAAAAAGTATTAAAAGACTTTAAAGAGATAATGGAATCGAGTGAAAAAACTTTAGCAATTGCTAGGTTCTGTAAACAAAATTTAAATTAATCTATTTTAGTTCTTTTTTGCTGCAAATTATAAGATTTTTTTGAAATATGAATAACTATTCCTACAAAAATCTTATTAATTTTTGCTAAAAAATATCTTAAAATATAAATAACTTAAATTTTGTTCACAGAACCTAAAAAGATTCAAAAAAAATCTTACTAATTTATCTCAAAAGAAGGAAACGCGAAGAGGGAAACCAAGACAGGAACAGATGAAGCAGGAAAGCAGAGTGGAAAATAAAGGAAGAAAATCGAATTCACGAAGCGGAGGAAGACCATTCTGATATTTTACACGTCATTGTGAGAAGTTGAGATAAGCAACAACGTAAGAATCTAAAAGTGCACCGGTTTTGTTTAATGCAATTAGTACGTTCAATAATGCTGCTATGGGAGCTACAACTTATAAAACTTGTAAAAGCCTTGGATGATTTAGAAGATATTTTTAAAGTAATAGATCATTTATAAATAATTTTAAGCCTTAAATTTCTAATCAGAAACTATAATGTATCTAAAGCTCCAAGTACTTCCAGGTGGTGACTATTAGCAAAATTTTCTACCTCATTATGGTTACCGTAATGATCAAAATTTATTAATAGCTCTCCATGAGAATTTTTATATAATATATTTGTATATAAACGCATATCCCCATCAATTTTAACCTCTACCGCTTTATTTTGTAAAAATTTGACGCCATTAACGCTTGTTTTACAATATGTAATACCTTTTTCTATAGCTTTCGTGAAAGAATCAATTAGATTATTATCTAATTTGTTTTTAATTGTCTCCGCAATCTTTGCAAAGCAATTAAGACCTTTATATTTTTGTATAAAAATAGTATCATCTTTTTTAACTTCTTGCTTATTGATATTCCAATTAGTAGTAATTTGGTTATTAGTAATTTTTTGGCTAACTTCTAAAAGTTGTTGTTGTTTTACTCGTTGATAATAGGTATGTATTTCTTTTGCGTCATATTGCTCAATAAGCTCTGCTATATTTTTAGCCTTGTTATCTCTAGAATAGTTAGCTATAATTTCCTGTTGTTTTTCTTCACTTAATTGATTTATATACTCTTTGGCTCTGCTACTGTTATTATTTAATAAAGCAGCGGCTATACCGATTTCTAGAGAATTTTCATTATTAGGATCGTATTGTAAAGCATCTTCTACTTTTTTAGGAACTGCAGCTAATTCGCCATTAGAAATTAAGACACTACTCGAAATATTAATTATATTCGCTGCTTCTTCTCCCTGTAGATTGTTGTTAATAACAAGCTGTGAAGTTTCATAGTTATCTTCTAAGCCTAATAAAATTTTAAATTTATAAAGGAGTTTATTTTGGAATATCTCTTCCTTAGGTAATTTTTGCGTAATTTCTTTTGCAAGCTCAAATTGCTCAGTGTAGAGTGCCGCTGAAAGTAATTCTGTAGTAGTAGGGTAAATTTTAAGAAGTTTTTTAAAAGCTAAGATTTTATCTGCGCCATGGAACTTGCTCTCATTAAATTTAGCTATATATTCTAAACTTTCAATTAAAGGAACCAAGCTTTTAGGCAAAGAGTTTTTATTAATTGTTTTTAATTTTATTGCAGAAACTTCAGGCAAATTAAGAGAAATTTCTAATAGGCTCTTTATATCTCCAGGTGGTAAATTATTTATAGAATTTTCTGCCTTTTCTACTTCTCCAATTTTTAAATAGACTTTATATAACTCTAAAATCGTATCTTGATCATTTGGTAAATGTTTTAAAGCGCTTAAATAATATTTTTTTGCTAACTGATAATTTGCTTTGTTATAATATGCTAACCCAAGGTTATAATAACAATCACCAATATCCTCATTTATTTCATCGGTTGTATCTTTTAGCTTAGGCTCTAATAATTCTATTACTTCATCATAATATTTTTGAGATAATAAAACATGAGAAAAACCTCCTAATATATAGAAATTTTGTTGCCAATGCTTTTTTAATATTTGAAAAGGATGAATTCGTGATTCCGGCTCTAATAAATTTATTATCTCAGAAATAATTATAGTGCTTTCATCATATTCAGGACGACTCTTCGCTAAAAATAAACTTAAATCTAAATCTGCAGTTTTTAATGATTCTTTTATTAATTCTTCAGCTGTTTTTATATGATTATTTTTTATAGCGGTATATATAGCGTAACTCATAGCCTGCATTTTTAAAAATTTATTTTCATAAAAATCTCCTTTATTCTTTTCCTTCGGTATAAGCTTAGTCTCGTAAAAGTTTTTACCTATCTTGTATATAAAAGTTTTTTCGGATAATTTTTGAATTTCATACTTTTCAAGTAATTTATTACCTTTAAAATCGTCATAGTTATAATGAACAAATAGTTCTGCTATAATATTTTGTATGAAAGTTATATTATTTCTTTGAGAGAAATAATTAATTAAATAACTAGCCATTTCTATAGCAGCTTTAACATTTTTTACTAGCGCAATAGAGTGATACAATGTTTGTGTTTCTAGCTCTTTTATCTCTGATAGTTTTGCTAACCCTCTAGAAGTGTTAGCATTTGCAAGGACACCTTTGCCTTCAGGGAAAGTAATAAGCTTGGGATTATTGGGGGCGGAGTTAACAATATTATTGTTTATCATAATAATTAATCAATAATTAATTTCTTAACGCATTATAAACTAAATATTGATTTCTGTAAAGAAGCAATTAGTAAAGAAATAATATTTAAGAAAGTTATAATACTTCAAAAGAATTTTTCGTGAGCTACCCCTGTTATAAAATAGAAAGTTATTACTTTAGAATGAGGATACGATTTTTTTTATAAAAGAATATTCATAACCCCAGTCATTCAAAAGGAGATACTCTGAAAATATTTCCTAGGGTTTTAATACTGGTTCAATTATATTAGGATATCTTGAGGAACATTTGAAAATGTACAAGCTTATTGACTGAAGGATGAAGCTGCTTATAAAAAATTAATAGCTGAAATAATGAGTAGATTTTAAAATAGCTCTTCTTTATAAAATTATGATATATAAATCGCTAAAATTAATTCGTAGTTCCTGCTCTAAAATTGTATATAATTTAATATCGTTTTTTGTTTTCCAGGTGCCCAAATCATAATAAAAATGATAAGGACCGCTAATAGGTGAAGACAACCATATTTCTTGAGCAGCGCTATGTTTATTAATTACAAACATGCCGTTATCGGTTATCAGGTTTAAAATATCACCCTGAAAATCGAGGTCTATTAGGCAATCTTTATCTTGTACTTCAATTATATCAGCTATTAAGCTAATTGTCTTATCGGCTATTTTTGAAAATTCGGTATTTTCCATTGTTATTAATTATTTGTATCTGGATCTATTTGCGGTGTTTTAATAATGAGGCTTTTTCTATAACTGTCTACATGCTTATTATGCTCTATAATATTATCGGAAAAATTATGCCCTCCTATACCGTTGGCAACAAAAAATAGCGAATTAATTTTAGCAGGATTTACTACTGCCTCTAATGATTCTTTAGAAGGGCAACAAATCGGGCCGGGTGGAAGTCCTTTAATATAATAAGTATTATAAGGTAATTCTAGCAGTAAATCTTTTCTAGTTAAAACTCTGCCTAATTTTTCTTTTCCTTCGGTTAAGGCATATATTGTAGTTGGGTCGGCTTGCAACTTCATATTTTTCCGCAGGCGGTTTAAAAATACTGCTGCAATCATCGGTTTTTCTAAATTTGAACCCGCTTCTTTTTCGATTATGGAAGCAAGAGTCAACACTTCAAGTCTGGTTTTTAACGGCGAAGTCGATGAAAGCTTTAGCATAACTAGATCTAAATTGAAAGACATTAACTTTCGCATGCGGTCAATTATTTGCTCTTTTTGATCACCGTAAGAATAAAAATAAGTTGAAGGCATTAAAAATCCTTCAGGTATAATCCCTTTTATCTCACCTATTAAACGATCTTCTTCATTGATCTTTTTTACAATTTCACTAACCCATACTCCTTCTGGAATAAATAATTTGTGTATAACAGATTTACCGCTAGCTAAAATCTTTAAAGTTTGTAACGGCGAGATATTACTCGTAAAAATATATTCACCGCTTTTAAGTGGATTTTTTAAAGAGTAAAGTTTAGCAATTATTTCAAATAACTTAGGATGCTCAATTATCTCGTTAGAGTGTAGCTTAGTAACAATTTGATTTATGGAAAGTTTAGGCTCAATAATTAATGTTTTATTTTTAGGCAACGATCCTGGTACAAAAAGGTAAAATATACTAAAATTTAAAAAAGTAATAAATAAAATTAGTAATAAAATTATAAAAGTAAATTTAATTTTCAACGTTTTTTTTAACATAATAGTTAATAGATAATATTATTTCGTGCATCGATTTTACTTTATCATTCCGAGGAGGCATTTATGCTACGTGGCAATTTATGAAATTAGCTAGATTGCTTCGCTCCGCTCGCAATGACGGGTGAAGTTCTAGATTGCCACGTCGGGACTACGCCCCTCCTCGCAATGACGGGTTGGAATTCTAGATTGGCGTGCTCCAAGCAAATGTTTGCAATGACGTTTAGGGTATTGACGCAACAATGTCATACCGCGACTTGAGCACAGTATGACAAAACAAATTTATCTTCAGTTAAGAACGCGGGTTTTTGAGCAAATTAATATATTTCCCTGTACTTTAACAATAAAAATCCTATCTCCTGCTTTCGCCTCTTGTTGATTTTGCTCTAGCAGCGCATTCATAACAACTCCTGACCATTTTACCTGTCCTATTTCCCTAGAGGAGATTATTGAGCTATAAACTTCTACTTCTTTATTAATCATATCGGAATAATTAGTTTCTTTAGTGTTACTATTCCTATAGAAGTATTTTTTAAGAGGTCGCCATAATATAATAAACCATAATAAAGAAATTAAGCCAAAAATTGTTATTTGCTCTTTTAATAAAATAGGATAATTATGTATTATAATAGTATTTGACAATGCGCCGAAGCCAAAAAATAAAAATCCGATATTAGGAGTAGCAAAGAATTCTATAATAAAGCAAATTACTCCTATGATTAACCATAATTCCGTTAATGAAATATTGAACATATTTTAATTTATCCTACTTATCATGAACATATGTTTTTAAAAATAATATAACATCGGCTATGTCTTGAGGATTTGATAACCCTATAAAAGACATTTTTGTCCCAGGAGCATATTTACTCGGTTTATGCAAAAAGGAAAATAAACTATCGTCATCCCATACACCGCCGATTTTAGTTAAAGCACCGGAGTATTTATAATCTTCTATGCTAGCTTTTGGGCGTCCTGCAACATCCCAAAGATGAGGTCCTATTTTATTAGGTCCGTCCTTATCTAGCGAGTGGCACATCAAGCATTTTCTTGCTATTGCTTTGCCGTTTTCGGCATTAGCATTTTTCATTAACTCTGGTATATTTATTGTCGTGTCCGCAGCTTCCGTATTAGTGGGTAAAGATGACTCACTTACGGCAACACTGTAACCTCGATGAGAGGGTTGTAACTTTGGCTTGTAAAGTATATTTGCAATGAATCCTACCATCATTGCAATTAAACTGGTAAATAAAATAGCTGCAACGATTTTATTTAATTCTTTTCCTGACATTATATTTATGTATATATTAGTTTTTTAGTTATAGAATTAACATAATTTTTTCTAATTTAGATTATAGGGAATATTAATTCAATGACTAAAATAAAAAATTTAAAAAAAACAATAATGGATGATTTAGAAATTGAGAATAGAAAAAAATTATCAAAAAGAACAAAATCAAGAATCAAGCAAGTATTTGATAAAATAAAGTCTGTATGGAACTCTTTTAAAGAGAGCAAAACAGGCAAAATTTTATTTAGTAACAGTTTTAGCTATGCTCTTTCGCTAGGAGGAGTTGCGATTGCACTCAGCGGAATTTTTGCGCCGATCTCTCCTATAATTATAGCGGGAGCAAGTATAGCGGCTACAGGGGTAGGAATTCAAGCGGTAAATGAAACTTTAAAAATACATTCATTACGTAAACTTCAGAAGGAAAATAACTTATTAGTTCAAAATAGAAATGCTAAGACCACACAGGATTATATATTATCGTTAGAACCTAACTTAAAAAATGCTTTGAAAAATGCTTTATTTATGCCGCAGTTAAAGCAAAAAAATCCTAATAAAAATAAATATAATATAAACTCACAAAAACTATCAAGTACCGGTCGAGTGTTAGCGAATAATATCGGTGGGGTAGCTTCTATTGCAAGAAATATTATTGAAGGAGCTAGTGGTAATGTCGTTGCTATTTTAAAAGCTACCGGCTATGGTGTACTTACTACGGCATCTTTAATTACTGGGGGGCTCAGTGAAAAAGAAAAAAATGATATTCAAAAAATGTTTAAGTTAAATATAAATACAGAATATCAAAAGCAAGATACACCGAATTATAAAAATTTAAAACAGTTAGAAGAATTTACTAAAAAACAAACTCTGCAAACGTTAGCTTTAAAAAAATTAATAACGGATAAATATTATTGGAAAATAAAAGATGTAGACAAGCAAGAAAAATTTTATGAAATAGAAAAAGAGTTTAAAGAGGAAATAAATAAAGACGGACTAAAAGCATTTCTGGCAAAAAAAGAATTAAATATAGATAACAATAAGGTAAATTATAAAAGAGATTTTACTAGAGGGTTAGATCCATTTTATGAAAAACCTACTAAAGCTCACGAATACACCCCTTTAACAGAAGCTATGAAGGCAAAACCGGAGCTTATTAATATTAAAGAAGAAGGGAATAAAATTTCCAAGAAGTCGAATAAGATAATAGTTAAAAATGCGAGTAAAAAAAATCAGAAAAAAAAAAGTAATATCAATTCTTTTTAATAGAAAGAGTTGTTGTCTGGGTCGAAATCATTATAAAAAAACCTTGTCATTGCGAGAAGGCATTTATGCCGACGTGGCAATCTTATGATTAGATTGCTTCGCTTGCAATGACGAAGTCTTGATTATTTTTTAGATTGCCACGTTGCTACGCTCCTCGCAATGACAAGAGTCATCTAAATTGCACGCTCCTTTAGTCGGTCACAATGACGTTTATAATATCTATGCCACAACGTCTTAATAGAAAATAATGTTTTTTTAAATATTCTGAAGAAATATTTTATTTAACTCGTGGGTTAAAATAGAAAAGTCTACTTTGTCAAAGCCTTTTCGTGGAATTATTATCATTCCTAAATTAGTTAACTTAAATTTAGGGTTATTAATAATTAACCTTATTAAATGCTTTATACGCCTTTTGATTTTATTACGAATTACTGCTCTTTTATCTAGTTTTTTGCTAACTTTTATTCCTAAAAAAGCAGTATTTTGACAGGTGTGAAGAATATTGGAAAAATTTTTTGCTATTACTAAAATAAAATATTTTCCATGGAGTTTTTTACCTCGTTTATTTACGAGTTCAAATTCTTTTTGATCTTTTAATGAGGTAATAAACAATTTATTTATGCCGGCTTATTTAGGTTCTTTGTACAAAATTTAAAATAATATATTTCGGCTCTATTGTAATTACAATTGTAAGATTTTTTTAAAATAAAATAATTATTCCTGCAAAAATCTTATTAACTTTTGTACAAAATATCTGGAACCTAAGCTGATAATTTTTTTCTACCTTTGGCACGACGTTTTCTTAAGATTTCTCTTCCGCCGACAGTAGCCATTCTAGCTCTGAAGCCGTGTCTTCTTTTTCTTACTAAATTGCTTGGTTGAAATGTACGCTTCATATAATTTTATACCGAACGAAAAATGGATTTCTAAATAATAAGTATTTATAATTAAATAATTCTAACTTGTCAATGTCATTCTCGAGCGTTATTGGTATCAGTGAAACGGTTTTATAATTATATGCGCCTTGCAAGCTATGTATTTAATCTCTCTCTCAAATTTCCTACATATTTTAATATAGAACCATCATATTGTTTTGATAAATTAAAATTATAGCTATAACAAAATAAGCGTAATAAAAGATTTTATTTTTTAAAAAAATTTAGAGTCTGTCCTTGTAACTTCCATACGGTTATACCAAAAAAGCATATGCAAGGCTTAAGAAAGTGAAAAAGCCAAGAGCGTCTGTGATAGTAGTTAAAAACACTCCAGAACCAGCAGCCGGATCAATATCTAGGTAATGTAATGCTATAGGTATAGCTGAGCCAAATAACCCCGCAACAAGGAAATTTAAAATAACTGCAATAGCAAAAATAATACTAAGATTTAAATCAAGTAACATCACAAAACTTAATCCTGCGCCGATAAAGGCAAGAACAAAGCCGTTAAAACCGCAAACAGCAATTTCTTTTAATATTACCTTACTAAAATTATTATAATGAATATCCTTGTTGGCTAAAGCTCGAACAGTGACGGTCATAGCTTGTGTTCCGGCATTACCTCCCATCGAGGCAACAATCGGCATAATAACTACAAGTGCTACAAGTTTTGAGATAGTCTCGTTAAAGTGATTAATAATAAGCGAGGTCATGCAAGCGGTAATCAAATTAACAAATAACCAGGGAAAACGGTGCTTAACCGTATAAAATAAATTAAAGAAAGTATCCTGGGTATGCACCCCGCTAAGAGATAATATATCTTTTTCTGCTTGTTCCTCAATGATGTAAATTATATTATTTATCGATACGCTACCGACTAACTTACCACTTTTATTTACTACTGGCACTATAGTTAACGCATATTGTCTGAAAATAAAGCTCAGCTCGTTTAAATCGGTGAAAGTATCTGCAAGCTTAAAGTCTTTATTTACTAAATCTTTTATTAATTCTTCGTTTTCGTGTTTTAGTAGAGTACTGAGTAATATGATGCCTACAGGACGAGATTTACTATCAGTTACGATAGCTGCATGAAAATCTTGTTTTATATGTTTAATGAAATTTATAGATTTTTCTACCGTCCAATTTTCCTGAAGGTTAATAAAATCTCGCTCGATTACTCGCCCGACGGTATTTTCCGGATAAGTGCAGCCCTCGGCAATTTGTTGACGCTTCTCTTTACTCAGCTTTTGTAAAATTAGTTCTTTTATATCATCGTCTAAATCTATTATTACTTCAATAGCGTCTTCTATGACTAGCTGATTAATTAATTCTGTAGTTTTTTGTATTCCAAGTTCTTCTATTACTAAAGGCTTACTATTAGCATTTAACCATACTAAAATTTCCGGTTTTATAGTATCTTTTAAAAAGGGAAGGATTTTTTTGTAGGTTTTATGATTTACGTTATCTAAAAAATCAGCCAAATCAGCATAATGTAACTCTGATAGCATTTTTGCTGCAGCAGCAAATTCTTTATCATCTAAAAGATCATTAATGTGATCAAAAATTTCAGCAAAATGATCATGATGATCATGTAATATGCTTTTGAACATATTAGGCATAATTCCTTACCTATTAACTAAAAATGCTTAAGTGTTAAACTTAATGGGTAAACGTCAAAAAATGTCACCCCGCGGCTTGATTACGGGGGCTGGAAAAGACCTAAAAAAGAACTGGGTTCCGTGACGGGGCAACGGAATGATAAAATAATATAATTGGTGCGGTCGAGAAGATTTGAACTTCCACTCCTGTTACAGAACAGCACCCTCAATGCTGCGCGTCTACCGTTTCGCCACGACCGCTTAACCGAAACTTCATTATAACAACGACTTCGGTATTGTTGCATAGTTAGGAAAAAGCGTTCGATATCATTTCCGCGAAAGCGGGAATCCAGTCTTTTTTTGTCATGCTGAACTTGTTTCAGCATCTTTTTAGTAGATCCTGAAATAAATTCAGGATGACTATAATTTTCTGGATTCCTGCTTTCGCGGGAATGATATCGGGGCCATGCAACAAACGCCTAACGACTCCTCGCAATGACCGCTTTTTTTAATCATATAGCAAATTATTAGCCTAATATCAACAATTGTTTATAACAAAATCTAGTTTAGCTTGATAACAAAACTTGGCATTACGCCTTGCTCTAGGGCAGCAATTTTTAGCTGTACCAGTTTTTCGTCTAAATCATTATATTTACTGTGAAATTTTTCAGCATTACCGGTTAAAACTAATGCAGAATCGATGCCGAGTTTATTAGCTCCTAAAATATCGGTATAAAAAGTGTCGCCAATCATCAATATACGATTTTTTGGTATATTGTCTAATTGATTTAATACTTTATTATAGATTTCTGCATAAGGTTTGCCGGTATAAATCACTTCTCCGCCGAATTGTTTTAATTTTTCGGCATAATAACCGGCGCAATATCTATACACTCCGCGCTGATTAATACCGATATCGGGATTAGCGCAAATATTAATCATTTTATTTTTAACAGATATTTTAAGAATATCATTAAATTCGTCTAAATCTAAATTTTCATCTTCATCGCGATAAATAGTTAAAAGCAAAATATTGGCATCATTAATATTATTAGTAATAGGGCATTGTATGCCGTTTATTATATCATTCTCTTCATATCCTAAATGGTATAATACCGGTTTTTCGATCCCAAATTGCTCTTTGCTTTTTAAAATCATGTCGACAGCTACTTCTCCTGAACTAATTATCATTTCTGAAGTAGCATTAAGTCCCCAGGATTTAACCATTTGTAATAAGGAAAAAGTATTACGAGGAGCATTAGAAACAAAAAATACTTTTCTTGAGGCAATTATTTTATTAATGTTTTCGACAACGTTTGGGTAAGTATAAGCTCCTTCGATTACTACCCCCCAAAGATCAAATAAAAATACGTCATAGTCATTTACTATGTCCACAATATTTTTAAAATCTAACTTGTTCATTATTCTTCTCTAAATTATGGTTAGGCGGATAGCTGTTAAAACTCAGCAGCATTATGTCATTCCCGCGCAGGCGGGAATCCAGAAAAACACTTAGAAATAAACATTATATAAAAATTTACTATATAATTCGCTTAAATACTTTCTGGATTCCCGCCTGCGCGGGAATGACATAGAGCATGCTTTAATCATCTATGCGACAATGCCTTCTCACAATAACGAATCCTTCCTTTTTAATAAATTTACTCAAAACTTTACTCTTCCTATAAGTTTAAGTATACTGGTTTTTATCGTTTTTATCAGTATGTGAGATGTATGTCAAATAATGAACTAAATATTGTAGAAGAATCATACGGTGCAGATTCTATTAAAGTTTTAAAAGGCCTCGAAGCAGTAAAGAAAAGGCCGGGAATGTATATTGGGGATACCGATGATGGTTCGGGTCTTCATCATATGATTTATGAGGTAGTAGATAACGCTATTGATGAGTCTCTAGCCGGTCATTGTGATTTAGTACAGGTAACTTTAAATAAAAACGGTTCGGTAACCGTGCGTGATAACGGGCGGGGAATCCCTATCGATATTCATGAAGGTGAGGGAATTTCGGCAGCTGAAGTAATCATGACGCAACTACATGCCGGCGGTAAGTTTGATCAAAATTCCTATAAAGTTTCCGGGGGATTGCACGGTGTTGGCGTGTCGGTAGTAAACGCTTTATCTGAATGGCTAGAGCTACGCATATGGCGTGCTAACAAAGAATATCTTATTAAATTTCATAATGGAGTAGCAACCTCTCCACTTGCTTGCCTTGGTGAAGCTGTTGAAAAAAAAGGTACGGAAATTACTTTTTTTCCATCAGTTGAAACTTTTAGCAAGATAGAATTTGATTTTGCAACTATTGAACACCGCTTGCGGGAACTAGCTTTTTTAAATTCTGGGGTAAAGATATTATTAACTGATAATAGATTTGAAGAAGTTAAAGCTGTAGAATTTTATTATACAGGCGGCGTAGAAGAATATGTAAAATATATAGACCGTGCCAAGCATGCTGTGCATCAATGTATAACGATAAATACTAATAATTCGGAATCTGGTATTAGCTTAGAGCTTGCGATGCATTGGAATGATTCTTATCATGAAACTATTTTATGCTTTACTAATAATATTAGGCAACGTGATGGCGGTACTCACCTCAGCGCTTTTAAATCAGGACTGACACGTGTTATTAGTGCTTACCTTAAAAGTACCGGGCTTGATAAAAAAATGAAAAGTGAATTTATTGGTGAAGATGCAAGAGAAGGTTTATCCTGTGTTTTGTCTGTTAAAGTACCTGACCCAAAATTCTCTTCGCAAACTAAAGACAAGCTAGTAAGTTCTGAGGTGCGTCCGGTAGTCGAAAATGCCGTACATACTAAAATTCTTGAATGGTTTGAAGAGCACCCGTCTGAAGCTAAATTAATCGTTAATAAAATCCTGGAAGCAGCAACAGCTAGAGAAGCGGCAAGAAAAGCCAGAGAATTAACTAGGCGTAAATCTGCACTAGAGATATCTAATTTACCGGGTAAGCTTGCCGACTGTCATGAAAAAGATCCAGCCTTGTCGGAATTATTTTTAGTAGAAGGAGATTCGGCAGGCGGTACAGCGAAGCAGGGGAGGGATAGCAAGACTCAAGCTATTTTACCACTGCGTGGTAAAATTTTAAATGTTGAGCGTGCAAGATTTGACAAAATGCTTAATTCAGATCAGATAGGTACTCTAATTACTGCGCTTGGTACTAATATTGGTGTGCAGGATTTTTCGCTTGAAAAACTTAGATATCATAAAATTGTTATTATGACTGATGCGGATGTCGATGGCTCGCATATTAGAACTTTATTACTGACGTTTTTTTATCGTCACATGCCGGAATTAATAAATAAAGGATATCTATATATCGCTCAGCCGCCGCTTTATAAAGTAAAAAAAGGCAGTCAGGAGCTATATTTAAAAAATGAGCAAGCGCTGCAGGATTATTTAATAAAATCTACTATTAATGATGCCGGGCTGATTTTATCGGATCAGGAGCAACTAATCGGTACGGCTTTGGAAGAATTTATTGTCAAGGTAATTAAATTTAATACCTTACTTGATCAGGCAAGCAAAAAATTTAATCGTCCAATTGCCGAATGTCTAGCCATTAATAATTTATTAAATAATGAAATATTTAATATGGAAAGAGCAGCTGATCTTAAAAAAGCCTTGGATATTTTAAATGCTACTCAAATCTCCCTTGATAAAACTGTTTGGGAGGTATCAGTACAGGATAATAGCGTAGAATTTTTCCGCTTTAGCAGAGGTTTAAAAGAAAGTAAAACATTAGTGCGAGAGCAATTAGAATCTTTTGAATTTGGGCAGATATCTAAAATGGCACTTGCTTTTGTGGATATTTTCAAAAATCCATTAAAGTTTGTAACTAAAAATCAGGAATTTAATATATTGACCCCCCATCAATTATTAAATGTTATCATGGAGTGCGGTAAAAAAGGTATAACTGTTCAGCGCTTTAAGGGTCTTGGTGAGATGAATTCCGAGCAATTATGGGAAACTACGCTTGATCCGAGTACCAGGACTTTATTACAAGTAAGAGTAACAGAAATTGATAGTGCGGAAGAGATTTTTTCAACATTAATGGGTGATATAGTCGAACCGAGACGTCAATTTATTCAGGCAAATGCTTTGAATGTAGTAAACCTGGATGTCTAATTAAGATACTAAAACCGTCATTGCGAGCGACTAAAAGGAGCGTGGCAATCTTATGAGAAATTATATTGCTTCGCTTTGCTCGCAATGACGAAGTTGTTATTTTTCTTTAGATTGCCGCGTCAATGCTAACGCATCTTCCTCGCAATGACGGGTAAGGTCGATCCACGCGGGCAAGGTTTCCTTGCAATGGCGGATAATAGGAATGACATAAATCTTTACAGATTACAGATAAATTATTATACTTTACTAATTAATTTAATCCTTCAAAAAATTATAAAAATGAATATTCATGAATACCAAGCGAAAGAAATTTTAAGAAAATACGGAGTGCCGACATCGACCGGTGTAGTAATTACAAAAACCCAGGATATTAATACGGCTATTGATGGATTAGACACAAAAGTATATGTCGTTAAAGCCCAAATACATGCCGGTGGTAGAGGAAAAGCAGGCGGCGTAAAAGTTGTAAAGAGTAAAGAAGAAGCCAAGAAAGTAGCACATGACATGTTTGGTATGAATTTAGTAACTCATCAAACGGGACCGTTAGGGCAAAAAGTTAACCGCTTATATGTTGAGTCAGGCTGTGATATTTTAAAAGAATATTATTTTAGCGTCGTATTTGATAGATCAAGCAGCCGCATCGCATTTATAGCTTCTTCTGAAGGCGGTGTTGATATTGAAGAGGTAGCCGAAAAAACTCCTGAAAAAATAATTAAGTTTTTCGTAGATCCGGCAACAGGTCTGCAATCATTTCATACGCAAGGTATCGCTTATGAATTAGGGTTCAGGGATGATCAGGTGAAGCAAATGAGGAAAATCGTCCAGGCAACTTATAATACTTTTATAGAAACCGATGCAGCGCAAATTGAGATTAATCCTTTAATAGTTACAACAGAGGGAGATTTACTTGCTTTAGATGCAAAAATTACTTTCGACGATAATGCTTTGTTTAAGCATCCGAATATTGTAACTTTGCGTGATCAAGATGAGGAAGATCCGCTTGAGACTAGAGCTTCAAATGCAGGGCTTAGTTATGTAAAAATGGACGGTAATATTGGGTGTATGGTAAACGGAGCAGGTCTTGCTATGGCTACTATGGATATTATTAAGCTTTACGGTGCAAAACCGGCAAATTTTCTTGATGTTGGAGGAGGAGCCGATCGTGAACGTGTTAAAGAAGCTTTCAAAATTATTCTGTCGGACAAAGCAGTGCAGGGTATTCTGGTAAATATCTTCGGCGGTATTATGCGCTGCGATATCATAGCTGAAGGAATTATTGCCGCTGCTAAAGATATCGGCATAAAAGTGCCTTTGGTCGTTCGTCTTGCTGGTACCAACGTTGAGAAAGGCGAGGAGATTTTATCTAGCTCCACTTTGGAAATAATTTCTGCTCATGATTTAGCAGATGCAGCAAGTAAGATTGTTGAGGCGATAAAGTAATATTACTCTATTATGTCATTCCTGCGAAAGCAGGAATCCAGAAAATAATAGTCATCCTGAATTTATTTCAGGATCTACAAAGAGATGCTGAAACAAGTTCAGCATGACATAAATAAGGCTGGATTTCCGTTTTCACGGGAATGACACAAAAAGCTAGAAAAATAATAATAAATAAGGCAAAAAATGGCAATATTAATTGATAAAAACACTAAAGTAATCTGTCAGGGATTTACCGGTTCACAGGGAACTTTCCACTCTGAGCAAGCAATAGCTTACGGCACTAAAATGGTTGGAGGAGTAACGCCCGGAAAAGGCGGGAATACTCACCTTGACCTTCCGGTATATAACACCGTAGATGAAGCAGTAAAAAAAACAGGAGCAAATGCTAGCGTTATTTATGTACCACCGCCCTATGCTGCCGATTCGATATTAGAAGCAATAGATGCGGGCATTGAAATAGTAGTGTGTATTACCGAAGGAATACCGGTGCTTGATATGGTAAAAGTTAAGCGTGCCTTAATTGGTTCTAAAACCAGATTAATTGGTCCTAATTGTCCAGGCGTAATTACTCCGAATGAGTGCAAAATCGGTATCATGCCCGGGCATATTCATAAAAAAGGTTCAGTCGGAGTAGTTTCAAGGTCGGGTACTTTAACCTATGAAGCAGTTGCGCAAACTACCGAAGTGGGGTTGGGGCAATCAACTTGTGTAGGTATTGGCGGCGATCCTGTTAACGGTACTAATTTTGTTGATTGTATTGAGATGTTTTTAAGAGATGAAGAAACGAAATCAATTATTATGATCGGTGAAATCGGCGGAGATGATGAAGAAAAAGCCGCGGAATTTATTAAACACTCAAAAATTAAAAAACCAATAGTAAGCTTTATTGCAGGAATTACAGCGCCGCCTGGTAAAAGAATGGGGCATGCAGGGGCTATTATTTCCGGCGGTAAAGGTTCTGCTGAGGATAAGCTTGAAGCACTTCAAAGTGCCGGCGTGACTATTACTAGATCCCCTGCAGAAATCGGCCGTACTATGTTAGAGTTGCTCAAAAAATAATTGCGAAGAGTTATTTGTTACTTACGTTGACCTTAGAATAATATCATTCTTGCTTTCTTTATGTTATTCCTGCGCAGGCGTTATTGTGTGGATACCTAAAATGTCCTTGATTTCATTCCCTCGAAGGCATTGTTGCGTGGATAATTAAAGCACGTTGTATGTCATTCCCGCGAAGGCGGGAATCCAGAAAAATTAAGCTAAAGATGTAACGATAACTTACAATTATATAGAAAAAAGCCTTACAAGCTAAGGCTTTTAGCCTGGATTCCTGCCTTCGCAGGAATGACATAAAAGGTAACGGGAATGATATACTGCTATTTTATCGATACACGTAATAATACCCTCTCACCATGACATGTAAGTTATCAACGAATATCCACGAAGGTAATACCTTGTGGAAACAGCTTAGAACACCTGCGAAAACTATAACAATTCTTAACGTCTATATAATCTATATTTAATAAAATACCAAAAATAGTAAGCTACAAAAGTACCGACTACTGCAAAAATAGAAAATAGAAAGTTATTATCGTCATTTGAACCATATGCAGAGCTGGAAGATAATGCTCCAGCATACATGCCGATAGAGCACATGGAAAAATATGAAAATATAGCAGTTCTAAGGTCATAAGCTTTAAATTTGTCTAATAATATTAATAAATTACAAATAAAAATTGCGCCTAAACAAATCCCAATTATCATTATAAGACAAGCATTCCACGTCTGCTGTATTCCATAAAAAGGTAATAAAATGAAACAAAATAAAATTGTTAATATTAATAATAAATTAGCAAAATATTTATTCACTTTGTTTAATATATAAGACATCGGTATTATAGAAAAAAACATAGCTATGAATATATAATTAAGTATAACTTCTGAGTTTATTAGTGCTAGTTGATATTTAAGAGCAAAGGCTTCGTAATACCATAAAGTTTCAAAAATAACGTAAGCCATTATAAAACCCGTTAATAATTGTAATTCTATATTTTTTATTAATAGAGAAAATTTGGAGCTTGACTCTAAATTATGGGAAGGTTCGTTTGTATGCAACGTTTCAGTTAAAATATTTATAAAATAAAATAATGCTCCGATTACCATAAGATGATTGGTTGGCTTTAATAGGGGGCTTAGAAAAGCTACAATAATATGCCCGCCCGTCCATAAAAAAATGATGAGGGCTAAAAAAAGATATTTTTTGTTAGCTGTAGATTCAATAATACGCATTATTATAGTAGCAAGGTATGCAAAGGTTGCCCCGCTCATTACAATAAGATTTAATTTTATTATATTATAATCATTGAATATAATAAGATTTATTATACTAATTATAAGTATAAAAAGGCTAATAAGTATAATTTTTTTATTGCTTAATTTATTAATTAATTGTGTTAAAGAAAAAGCAGTTATTATAAGACCGGCTAATCTAATTTGAGAGAGATGTTCTATTTGTTCTCCATTAAAACCTTTACTTAACAAAAATGAACTAATTATGTAAAAATGTGTGCTATTAATGCAAGAGAAAAGAAATATTCCAAGCAAAGAGAAAAAAAGTGTTTTATAATCGACTTTTAAAGGCATAAATAATTGTTTGCTAAACACAAATACATGGTATATAAATTATGGTCAAGAGTATGATTATCCTTGCCTTTGATTATATAGTTTATGATTAAATTTAATATAATTTATTCTTTTTAAATATATATTTGATTGATTATTTAATAAATTTATATACTTAAAATATATATGTTAAAGTATTATATTTAATTTGTATATAACTTTAACTCAATCTTAAAAGATTTTAATAAATGGATGTAACGTAAATTCTACATAATTTTACGGCAGATATAAAAGGCGTTTTTGCATGGATACTATCCCCGTCATTGTGAGCGACCTTTGGTCGTGCGGCAATCTAGAAAATAATAACCACTTCGTCATTGCGAGCGAAGCGAAGCAATTTAGTTAACTTCATAAGATTGCCGCGTCGCTTAGCGGCTCCTCGCAATGACGGTGAGAGTCTTAGATTGCCACGCCTTGACTACGTTCCTTCTCGCAATGACGGGTTTAGGCATTTGTTGAGCCATTACAACAAAAGCAAATATAAAAAAATAAAACAAAATAAAAGAATATAGCGGGTGGCTATTGTTTAAGTATATATAAAAATTCAAACCAAAATTTAGTAATAATATATTGCTCATATGGGGCATATAATTTTTAATTATTACTAATTTTGTGTTTAAGTACATAGTGAGCAAAATTAATGAGTAAAAAAATTATAATAGATGCTAATTTTCCTAACGAAACAAGGGTATTGCTGGTAGGGCATAATAATGTATCAGGGCATAGCAACATAGAAGATATAGAATATGAAACATCAATAAAACAACAAAATAAGGGTAATATTTATTTAGCAAAAGTTACTAAGATAGAACCGTCTTTACAAGCTGTTTTTATAGAATATGCTCCTAAAAATAATATGGCTAAAAGCGGGTTTTTACCTTTTAGCGAGATTCATCCTAATTACTATAACCTACCTCAGGGAGATAAAAGTTTTCCTATTAATGAATTTCCGGAAATAATATCGCATGATATTATTTTAGAAGATGGCGATGAAATACCTTTGACTACTTCTTATGATCCCTTAATGGATAGCGAAGAAATTGACTTAAAAGTTATAGAAGAATTGGTCGATAATAAATTTCAGTCGGAATTTAATTTAGAAGGGGAGGATGATGTTGAAATTATTAGTAATATTAAGGAAGAAAACACGCCGCATAAACAGTATAAAGTTCAAGAAGTAATAAGAAAAAATCAAATATTGTTAGTTCAGGTAACAAAAGAGGAAAGGGGTAATAAATGCGCTTCTTTTACTACTTATATGTCGCTTGCCGGTAAATATTGTGTTTTAATGCCTAATAAACCTGCTCAAAACGGTGTATCAAGGAAAATATCAAACGCCGATGAAAGGAAAAGGCTTAAGAATATTATCGGTAAAATAATAAATAATGAAAATGCTAAAAATATCTCTAGCGTAATCATTCGAACGGCAGGTAAAGGATGTACTACTTTAGACCTGAAAAAAGATTATAATTATTTAGCAAAATTATGGAATAAAATCCGAAAAACTACCGTTAAATTTGCTGCTCCATGTTTTATTCATGCAGAAGATAGTATAATTCGTAAAACTATCAGGGATATGTGTGACCATAGTGTTAAAGAGGTTGTAATTCAAGGAAAAGAGGCCTATCAATCTGCTATGAGATTTATGCAGGATATTCTGCCTTCAGAGGTTGTAAAGCTTAAAGAGCATAAAGATAAAATGCCAATTTTTACTAAATTTCAAGTTGAAGAGCAGTTATCTAAGCTTTATCAACCTATTGTTACTTTACCTTCCGGTGGTTATATAGTAATTAACCCTACCGAAGCGCTTATTTCCATCGATGTAAACTCAGGTAAATCTACTTCTGAAAAAAATATAGAAGAGACGGCATTAAAAACCAATTTAGAAGCGGCAAAAGAAATAGCGCGACAAGTTAAGCTTAGAGATCTGTCGGGCTTATTGGTTGTTGACTTTATCGATATGGGAGAGCTACGAAATCGTAAAATTATTGAACGATCTTTTAAAGAATTTTTAAGCCGTGATCGTGCCCGTATACAAACCGGTAATATTAGTCAATTCGGTTTGCTTGAATTTTCAAGACAAAGATTACGTTCTTCTTTTTTAGAAGCTAACTCAGCAATTTGCTCTCATTGTAACGGTAAAGGAATAGTACGTGCTGATGAATCTAATGCTATGTTGATCTTACGGACAGTAGAAAATGAAATTTTTGATGAAACTACTGACGTAGTAAATATTTTTGCAAATATTTCTTCGGTAATTTATTTACTTAACAACAAACGCCAGGAAATTAAGTTTATAGAAGAGAAATATAATATAAAACTTAATTTTCATTCTGATCCTAACGCTACTTCGGATAATTACTCTATTGAAAAAATAAAATTGCTCAAAAAAAATAACGGTAATGAAGCAATAAATAAGCCAATGATTCAACATGATAGTGCTAATTATCATGAAGAAGTAGCGCAGTCAAAAGAAGTGTTGCGTAAGGGTAAACAAAAATGGAAAACTAATAATAATGAAGTGCGGATATCTGAAGAGTCAAAAAATAAGGATGCAGAAGTAATAAAAGTTACAAAAGAGCTGGTTACAAAAGATGTTGAAAATGAACAGATTGTAAACGATACAGATGAAAACCATAAATTAGCTGATGATAAGGTAGTTGAAGGAACTGAAGCAAAAGTTATTTCAAAACGTAAATATCGTAATAGAAGAGCAAATTATAAACGTTTGGCTGCCGGTAATGTTAATAAAGAAAATCCTAAAGAGAATAGTGAGCCGCCTCCATCGGCTTAAATTTCGTATATTATGAGCATTATTGTATGATGCGATAGAAGCAGCAGTATGTCATTCCCGCGTGGCATTGTTGTGGGGACGCCCTAAACGTCCTCGGTGTCATTCTCTCGAAAGAGGAAATCTACTTAACAATATAACAAAAGTTAGATACCAGCTTTCGCTGGTATGACACCAAAATTCGATCTACGCAACAAGGTTTTCAGTCGCTCGCAATGACGTTTGAGGTATCGACACAATAATGCCTTCTAGCCTGCGCGGCACTGACATCGAAAAAGCCATGCAATAAATAACAATGCAGCCATGCAATAACGCTTATATTATGACTAAAATTAGGCTTGATGAGTATCTATTGAAAAAAGGTTTTACGGATAATATTAATATTGCTCGAAGTCTTATTATTCAGGGGAAAGTTCATAATGAATCAGCGCAATTAATCAAGCCTGGCTTACAGGTTAATATTAATGCTGTAAATATTAAAGTAAAACAACCTGAACATAATTACGTATCAAGAGGAGCTTTAAAGCTTATCGCCGCTTTAGATTATTTTAAAGTTAACCCTGAAGATTTAGTTTGCTTAGATGTCGGGAGTAGCACCGGCGGATTTACCGAAGTTTTATTAGAGAGAAAAGCAAAATTAATTTTTGCCGTAGATGTCGGCTTCGGTGAGCTGCATTGTAGACTGCGAGATAACCCAAATATTATAGTTTTAGAAAAAACTAATGCACGGTATTTAACCGATAAGCAAATTACTATTCCTCCTGATTTAATTGTTTGTGATGCTAGTTTTATTAGTTTAACGACAATATTACCGGCTTCTTTAAGTCTTGCTAAAAAAGATTGCAAACTTATTGCTTTGATAAAACCACAATTTGAAGTTGATAGGTCTGAAGTAGAAAAGGGCGGTATTATTAAAAATCCTCTTTTGCACCAAAAAGTATGCGATAAAATCAAAATTTGGCTTGAAAAAGAGTGTGATTTTAAAATATTCGGTATAATAGAAAGCCCGATACTTGGGGCGAAGGGTAACAAGGAGTTTTTAATATACGCAAGGGCCTGTGTAGAAAATTTAAATTAATCTATCCTAGTTCTTTTTAGCTGCAAATTATAAGATTTTTTTGAAATAAGATCAGCTATTCCTACAAAAATCTTATTAATTTTCGCTTAAAAAATATCTTAAAATATAAATAATTTAAATTTCTGCACAGGCCCTAGGCGAAAGCCTTTATAATTTTGAATTAAATATTGCACATATATTTTAATTAGTGTATTCTCCTTAATCAGTAGAATAGAATGAATTGTAACAGGTGGGTTTTCCCACCTTTTTTGTTGGTAAAGTGATTTAGTGTCATATCGTGGCTTGACTTAGAAGTGTATGAACGTTCCCGATGTCATTCTCGCGAAAGCGGAATCCAGTAAAACATATAAAAAAACTTGTTTTTTTATATGTTTATTTTATTAAATATATAATTTTTGAAGGCTGTTTTTCTGGATTCCCGCCTACGCGGGAATGACCTCCAAGCTACGCAACAACGCTTTTAGTCGCTCGCAATGATGAGGATATACACAAATAATAAGTAAAATTTTAAAATGCAAACTATTGAACAACAAATAACAGGCGTGATAGAAGAAACCTTAACAACTATGGGTTTTGAGCTAGTAATTGTACGTTTGCGGGGAATGAATTTTAAAATACTTGAGATATTAATTGATAGGTTAGATGGGGAGAAAGTAACGGTAGAAGATTGCGGGCAAGTTAGTCAAAATATTTCGGCTATTCTTGATGTAGAAGATATTATTGATGAGGCATATAATCTGGAAGTGTCATCAAGCGGTGTTGAACGCCCATTAGTGAAGTTTGCGGATTATAATAGATTTAGTGGTAGAGAAGTTAATATAAAACTTAAAGCATTATTAAACGGTAAAACCCGTTATCAGGGTAAGATAATTAAAGGCGAAGATAATAAAATATATATAAATTTTCAGGGTGAAGAAGTAATACTTGATTTTGATTTAATTAAAAATGCTTCTTTAGTTTTAACGGATGAAATGTTTAAGGAATTATTAGATAAAAAATAGGTATTGCTAAATAAAGATAGCTATAGTCATTGCGAGCGACTAAAAGGAGCGCGACAATCTAAAAAATAGTCATCCTGAATTTATTTCAGGATCTTTCTGTAAGAGATGCTGAAACAAGTTCAGCATGACAAAAACTAGATTGCCATGTTGGTATTTAGTGCCTCCTCGCAATGACGTAAAATTTCTAAGTTATCTATCTTTAGTTAGTAACGTCAAAAAATAAAAAGTGTAAAAAATTTATGGTAAAAATTTATGTCTAACATAGGTAATGTGGAAATTTTACAAATTATAGATTCAGTAGCTCGAGAAAAAGGGTTGCCCAAAGAAAATTTGATTTTAGCAGTTGAGCAAGCAATTCAAGCTGCCGGACGGAAAAAATATGGTAACGAATATAATATTAAAGCTCAAATTAATAGGAAAACGGGGGAAATAAATCTTATACGAATTCTTGAGGTAGTAGAGAAGGTGGAGAATGACTTAATCCAAATTTCTTTAGAAGAGGCTCTTGAGAAAAAAGCGGATATTAAAATCAGCGATGAAATACACGAATATTTACCACCGATCGATCATGCAAGAGTAGCTGCGCAAGCTGCAAAGCAAGTAATAACTCAACGTGTTGGGGAAGCTGAAAGAGAAAAACAATATTATGATTTCAAAGATCGAAAAGGGGAAATTATAAATGGTATAATTAAAAGAATAGAATATGGTGATGTGTTTGTTGATTTAGGGCGTGCCGAAGCGGTTATTAAAAGAGAACAATTAATTAAAGGAGAAAGCTTTAAAGTTAACGATCGTATTAAAGCTTATGTACAAGATGTAAGGCTAGAATTTAAGGGGCCACAAATTTTCTTGTCAAGAACCGATAATCAAATGTTAGTTAAATTATTTGAATTAGAAGTGCCGGAAATTTACGATAATATTATTGAGATAAAAGCAGTTGCGCGTGATCCTGGTTCAAAAGCTAAAATAGCAGTATTCGCTTCAGATACAAGCATTGATCCTGTAGGATCATGTGTTGGTATTAGAGGGAATAGAGTTAGGGGCGTTACTAATGAACTCAACGGTGAGAAGATAGATATAGTATTATGGACTAATAACGTTGCTCAGTTTGTAATTAATGCTTTATCCCCGGCTGAAATTACAAAAATTTTAATTGATGAAGATAAGAGAAAAGTAGAAGTAGTAGTATCTCCAGAAAATCAAAGTATTGCTATTGGCAGGCGAGGGCAAAATGTTCGCTTAGCTTCAAAGCTAACAGGTTGGAATATCGATATAATGACCGAAGAGCAGGAATCAAAAAGAAGAAATGAGGAGTTTTTAACTTCAACCGAATTATTTATGGAAGCCTTAGATGTTGAAGAAGTTATAGCTCAGCTTTTATCGGTTACAGGCTTTATTTCAGTAGAACAAATAGCAAATAGTGAAGTTGATTCATTAAAAACAATTGAAGGTTTTGAGGAAGAGCTCGCTGTGGAAATTAAAAAAAGAGCAAGCGATTATGTTGATGTTAAAAACGAAAAAATTGTTAAAAAGCTTGAAGAGCTTGGAGTTGAACAGGAATTAATAGATATACTGGAGCTTCAACCTGATTCTATATTAAAATTTGCCGAATACGGTATAAAAACAATAGAGGATTTAGGAGAGCTAAGCTTAAACGAGTTTAAAACCTTAGCTCCGAACTCTAATATGACTGATGAGAACATTAAATTATTAATTAAAACTGCCCGTCAGCATGGAGAATTTAAAGAAAGCCAAGAAAAAAATAATATAGTTAGTTAAGTTTGTTATTTCCGTACAAGGGGCGGAGCGTTGTTGTATGCTCGAATTTTCGATGTCATTCCGTTGATCGCAGGAATCCAGAAATTTTAAAAAAAACACCGTCATTGCGAGGAGCCGCTAGGCAATGTGGTAATCTTATGATTAGATTGCTTCATCGGCAAATGCCTTCTCGCAATGACGAAGAGATAAGACTGGATTCCCGTTTTCACGGGAATGACATAAGAGTGCAAGGAAGGACATCGAAAATTCGAGCCATACAGCAAGACCGGCTTAACTGGACTAGAATAATTTAATAATTGCTAATTATAAGCAGTAAAGTTATACTGCTACTATTTTGGGTTCTACGAACCTAAAAAAACTTTATACTAAATATAATATTGCTACGTAAAGGTTTAACATTTATGACGGATAACCAGGAAATCAAACCCAAAAAGTTGACGCTTGGCAATTCAAAACTATCGCTTAATAAACCTATTGAGTCTCTCAGTGGAACTCAAAGTTTTATTAATTCTAAATCTAGAACATTAGTTGAAGTTAGAAAAAGTACAATAACTAGTGGTAGTACGCTTTCTTTAGGTAAGGAAAAAAATAATTCAGATCACCCTGAATCAACTAATGCGGAGTTTAATAGGCGCTTATCTGTTTTGAAAAAAGCTGCAGAACAAGCAAAATCTAATGAAAATTCTCCCATAAGTACTTTGAGCAGACTTGCTAGCATGAATCAAGTTGCCATGCCGAAAGAAGAGGCGGTAGAAGATATATTGCCTAATGATAATAAAGTAGAAACACCGAGCGATATTGTTACGGATTTACAAAAAACAGAAAAAAAAGAAGATACTTTTGTAAAATCTCCTCTAATTGGAGTTCGCAGTCGCTTTGGAATTGAAGCAGAAAATGATATAGGAAAGGATAAATTAACGGAAGGGAAAGTAGTCGCTCCGAAAGTCAAAATCGAAGAACCGAAAAAATTAAAAAAGACCGATATTTTTAATATGCTTGGTGACGATAGCGGTGATTCAGGTAATAAAGTTAGAAGCCTTGCTTCAATAAAACGAGCTAGAGAAAAAGAAAAACGTAAAGCGGTGCAGCAGCTACCGGACAAAATATATAGAGAAGTTATAATTCCTGAAGTTATAAGTGTTGGCGATTTAGCAAGCGGTATGTCAGAGCGAGCTGCAGATGTTATAAAAGAACTAATGAAGCTTGGAATTCTGGCAAATGCTGCTCAAACGATTGATGCAGATACGGCAGAGCTAGTAGCCACAAATTTAGGGCATACCGTAAAAAGAGTGCAGGAATCGGATATTGAAAATGTCTTAATTAATAAAAATGAAAAAGATGAAGATTTAAAACCGCGTGCGCCTATCGTTACGGTTATGGGACACGTAGATCACGGGAAAACTTCATTATTAGATGCTTTAAAATCTACCGATATTGCTGCAGGAGAAACCGGTGGTATTACTCAACATATCGGTGCTTATAGAGTTACTTTGGCGGATGGAAGAGCTATTACCTTTATCGATACTCCCGGCCATGAAGCTTTTTCGGAAATGCGAGGTCGAGGTGCGCAAGTAACCGATATAGTAATTATAGTAGTTGCTGCCGACGATGGAATTAAAACGCAGACCGTAGAAGCGATTAATCATGCTAAGGCTGCTAATGTACCCATAATTGTTGCCATTAATAAAATCGATAAACCTGATATTGATATCGAAAAGGTTAAAAATGAGCTTTATGTTCATGAGGTTATTAGTGATGAGTCGGGTGGTGATGTTATGGTTATACCAGTTTCTGCTTTGAAAAAAATAAATTTAGACAAGTTAGAAGAAGCAATTTTATTGGTTGCCGAGATGCAAGACCTTAAAGCAAACCCGGTGGGTGCTGCAGTCGGTATTGTGATCGAATCAAGAGTAGAGAAGGGTAAAGGTGTAGTTGCAACTATATTAGTACAACAAGGTACTTTAAAAAATGGAGATATAATAATTGCCGGTACTTCATACGGTAAAGTTAAACGAATGAGTAATGATAAAGGACTAGATATTCGTGAAGCGTTACCATCCGTGCCAGTTGAAGTTTACGGTTTAAATGAAGTTCCGCATGCTGGTGATAAGTTTAACGTAGTACAAAATGAAAAACAAGCAAAAGATATTGTAGAATATCGCGCACGTATCGTAAAAGAGCGCAAAATCTCTATTGCTCCAAGATCAAGCCTGGAAGAGTTATTCCTTAAAGCCGCAGGTACAGGTAAAACAAAAGAATTACCGTTAATTATTAAAGGTGATGTCCACGGTTCAGTTGAAGCTATTAGTGGAAGCTTATTAAAATTACCGAATGATGAGGTGAAACTTCGTATTCTTCATAGTGGGGTAGGGCCGATAACCGAGTCCGATATAAATTTAGCCCAAGCTTCTAAAGCTATTGTTCTCGGCTTTAACGTTAGAGCCGGTAGCAATGCAGCAACACTAGCGGAAAAAGATAAAGTAGAGATTAGATATTATAGAATAATATATGATCTACTAGACGACATAAAAGCGATAATGAGTGGCATGCTTGACCCTATTATTCGTGAGCAATATATCGGTACGGTAGAAATTAGGCAGGTATTTAACGTTTCTAAAGTCGGAAAGATAGCAGGAAGCTATGTAACGCGAGGAGTGATAAAGAAGGGAGCTGGCGTACGTCTATTACGTGATAACGTAGTGGTTCACGAAGGAAAACTTAAAACGCTTAAGCGTTTTAAAGAAGAAGTAAAAGAAGTTAGAGAAAATTTTGAATGCGGTATAGCTTTTGAAAATTATGAAGATATAAAAGAAAATGATATAGTAGAAGTTTTCGAACTTATTGAAGAGAAAAAGCAATTATTATAGTCGGTTGTGAGTAAACATTTCTAGGTTATTGTTGCCGGGGCTTTGTTGTGCAGATAATAGCATATTCGATGTCATTCCTGTCGCTCGATGTCATTCCCGTGAAAACGGGAATCCAGAAAATATTTATAATCGTTATTGCAAGCGACTGAAAAGAGGTGCGGCAATCTAAAAAATAAAGCTAGATTGCTTCGCTTCGCTCGCAATGACGGCGAGAGTTTTAGATTGCCGCGTCCGGGACTACGCCCTCCTCACAATGACGTTGTGTGTCAACGTTTTCGTTCCACGCAACAATGCTTTCAAGAGAATGACACCCAGAATACTTTTAATCTCTCCACGCAAAATAAATACCTCTCTAATAGTTACAAACCTTTCATTCTTTCTAATAAGAGTCGCTTATTATTTTGAGCTTTAAAATTATTAGGATTTAACTTAATAGCCTTATTATAAGCCTCAAAGGCTAAATCATATTTACCGAATTCATCTAAAATTACCCCTTTACCGTTATACGCCTCAGAAAAGCTAGGATTTAACTCAATAGCTATATCATAATTTTCAAGAGCTAACTCGTATTTACCTAAATTACTAAAAACTAATCCCTTACCATAATATACCTCAGAATCATTAGGGTTTAATTTAATAGCCTTATTATAAGCTTCAAGAGCTAACTCATATTTACCTAAATCACGCAAAGCATTTCCTTTATTGTTATAGGCTTCAAAGAAACTAGGATTTAACTCAATAGCTATATCATAATTTTCAAGAGCTAACTCGTCTTTACCTAATCCTTTTAAAACTACTCCCCTATTGTTATATGCTTCAAAATAACTAAGGTTTAACTCAATAGCTTTATTATAAGCTTCAAGAGCTAACTCATATTTGCTTAGCTTAAATAATATAACACCTTTACTATAATATACTTGAGGATTACTAGAATTTAATTTAATAGCCTTATTATAAGCCTCAAGAGCTAAATCATATTGACCGAGTTTATTTAAAATTGTTCCTTTACTGTTATATGCCTTAAAATAATTGGGGTTTAACTCAATAGTTTTATTATAAGCCTCAAGAGCTAACTCATATTTACTTAATTTATAAAATATAATGCCTTTACTATAGTAGCCTTCAGAAAAATTAGGATTTAATTCAATAGCCTTATCAAAAGCCTCAAGGGCTAAATCATATTTGCCTAACTCATATAAATCAGCACCTTTATTATAATAATCTACATAAGAAGAGGATTTATTATCTAATGACCAAGCTTTATCGCTTTGTCCCATAATTAACAAAAAAGTAAAAATAAATATTGCCAATGTTTTTTCATGATGTTTTCTTATGGGGTTTTTTGTTTAGGTTGTTGCAATGGCTCATTTTTTAGCCGTCATTGCGAGAAGACACTATGCGTGGATCGAAAACGTTGACAAATACACCGTCATTGCGAGGAGATTCGATAGCCACGACGCAGCAATCTTATGAAATTAGATTGCTTCGCTTCGCTCGCAATGACGAAGTTGTTTTTATTTTTTAGATTGCCGCATTGCTACGCTTCTCGCAATGAAGATTTTTGTAATGCAATATTTATCTTTAGTTAGCAACGCTATTAGTATTGTTTATATAGGTCAAATAATTATTCATTAAATAATTAAATTCTGCGCCGTAGATAAATATCATATTTATAATGTAAAAAAATATTAGCGTAACTATTATACTGCCTAAAGAGCCGTACATTATGTTTAACTGATTATAATATACTATATAAGTAGAGAGTAAATAGCCGCTTATTATCCACAATATTACGGTTAAAAAAGCCCCAGGAAATACGTCAACAAAATTCAATTTTGCATTAGGTAAGATGTAATATAGAGAAGAGGCGCCAAAAAATAATAAAGCTAAAATTAAAGCATATCTTATAACATTTAAAATGTTTTTATATTGCTCGATAACTTCTAGTATTACAGGAATTTTCGTAAGTATTATAGGTATAAAAACTAATAAAAACATAGCTAGAGTAATTAAAATACTTATTATAAGAAATTGTATAATACTAAGTAGCCGTCTTCTTATATATGGTGGGGGAGACTTTATTTCATATACGCGATTTAAAATTGTTCTAAGACATTCGACAAATGATGAAGCCGTCCAAACGCTTCCTACTACCGCTAGGGTCATAAGACTTTGAGGCGGGGCGCTCAATAATTCTCTTATTCTATTTTGAATTGATTCGGTCGCTTGCTCAGGCATGCTTTCCAGAAAAATTTGTATAAAATTTTGTCCAAGCTCTGAAGCGCCTAAAAAACTTGTAAGAGCTAATAAAAATACTAAAAAAGGGAAAATAGATAAAAGTATCATAAATGACATGTAGCCGGAATGTTCTACTCCGTCATGATCTATAGTTCTAAAAAAAGCGTGATAAAGACAATAAGCAATTTTTTTCATTAAAATTTATCTTAGTATATGTAACTTAAAATTATACGAGCTTTGCCTTAAAGTGTAAATTGATATGTTATATATAATTTTTAGAGCGTAAAAAGCATAAAAATCACTTTATTGTTTTTATAATATAAAAAAATAATAAAAATTAAAATTCTTATTGCTTAAAGTAAAAATATCCATATAATACCAAAAATATAAAGATTCTTTATGAATTATAATTATTAGTGAATAGCCAATTATTAAAAAAAGATAACTTTTATTGATTATATGTAAAGCTTATTACTTATGTGATATTTTTGTTGTAGGTATTATCTTTGGAAATATCATTATTTCCAAATGAAATACTAATATACAGGTAAAATGCAAATTTAATAAGAAATATTTTAAATTTACTATAATTTTTTCTATTTTTAATGTTTAACACAAAAATATTTGAGTATAATTAAGAAATATTTACTAAGTAATTACAAAAAGCTTAAAAAATATTATTTTTTAGTTGTGTATAATGTTTAAATATGATACAAATTCCACTCATAATTGTATAACGTTTTAAAGCACAGCTAAGTTCAAAAATTTTATACAAAATGAATTTAAAAACAAGTCTGCGTAAACAAATCGAAAGTACGGTAAATTTACTCAGACAAATTCTGACAATTCGCTTGCATCAAGCGATCACAATGACGCCTATAGTAGATTAATAGTACTTAGTAATATGTGCAAAATAGTGCCTATAACTATAATAGGCAAAAGGATAAGCAACAAAGTACTAATTAATTGACTATATACCAAACTTTAGTGATTATATAGCGCAAAATAATTTATAATTTTGTTAGCAAAAAATCATTTTGATTATAAGCAGTAATTAATTATAAGGAGATAATAATGGTTAGAAAGAATGACGACATACAAAAAATGGATACTTATATAGGTAAGAAAATTTATTCTTTGCGCATTGCGAAAGGTTTGTCTCGCCAGCAACTTGCAGAGCAAATAGATGTTACTCATCAACAATTACAAAAGTACGAAAAGGCAATTAATAGAATTTCTATAGGTAGGTTAGTATTTATTGCAAAAGCCTTAGATAAAAATATTGATTATTTTTTTGAAGATTTAGAAGAAGCAGGTAATCTACAACCTATTGATACCAAGCATCAGCGTATGCGTATGGAAGTTTCAAGAAATTTCGAAAAAATCGATAGCACTGACCAACAAGCAATCAATAATTTAATAAAATGTTTGGCTAATAACAAAAAGAAATAATTATTAAATTTATACGATATTATTTAAATATCTCATAACTTTGAGTATTAAGTTTCTATATCCAAATTTCGTAATTTTTGTACTACGGGGGTGATATGGTTAATATGCAAATAACGTTTTCAAGGTTTTATTTCACGGTTCTATATTTTTATTCAGACGGGAATCCAACTTTTTTTGTTATTACTTTACTTAAAAATATTTTTTTGGATTCCCGTTTTATAATAAAACACATTGTTGCGTAAGTACTTTAAAATGTCTTAGCTTAGCTAAGCTAAGCAGCTACAAGGAGTGAAGTAATCTAAAAAACAACAACTTTTATAGTTTTTATTTAGATTGCTGCGTCGATTCTTTCCATCTAGCAACGCTTATTGTAGCATTTAAGAAAAACTTCACTGCCTATAAATTCATAATTCCTTCACCTCCTCCAAACTTAATTTAGTCACTTTTGCTACAAATACTGCAGACATCCCTGATTTTATTAATTCTATAGCAACATTTTTTAATATTTCCTTGTTGTTGGCAGTAATAAATGCATTAGTTACCTTCGCTTTGTCTAATTCTTCATCAGGTAAGTCCATTTTTTTAGGTCTAATTTCATTTAACCTAGCAGGAAGGGTAATAATATAATTTGCTTCAGCGAAACGATTTAAGGTAAGGACAATTTTACCATAATGCGCACCGATTATTTTTTGTATCTCTTCAGAACGAATTTCATTTATCGTATTATATGCCGGACGTATCATTTTCCTTACATCTTCTTGTGTTAAAGTAGAATTTTTTGCGATAATTAAAATTTTTACTGCATCTCGTTTAAGTTTTTGAGAATTACTCAAGGATTCAAGATCATATCGTAATTCGCTATCTTCAATTACCACTGAGATATTTGGGGTAGAAGAATTCATTACGGCATGATTAAAGCAATCAAAAAGTGTTTCCTTAATTAATTTCAGATCAAGCTGTATCTCTGTCAATTTGCTTTCAAAATGAATCGGTATTTCAAGATTGGAATAACCATGTAGTGTTTTATACTCACTAATTACGCTTTGTAGAAAAGGTTGAAATTTCATTTTCTCAGGAAAAATTTTTATTTGATCTTTTATTTGAAAAATTACAGTATCTAAATACTCGGCACCAGATTTTAATTTTTCTACAATATTTACTAATTTATGTTTTGTATTTTTTAAATTATCGGGTTTTTGAGTAGTTAGTTCCTGCTCTAAATCATTAATTTGTCGATGAATTGATTTAAATACCGCTATACATTGATCATCAAGGCGTGAAATAAAATCTTCCCGGTAATTTACAAGCTTTATTAGCTCTAACTGTTGTTGTTGATTATTATCGTTAAGATAATTTCTTATCGTTTCAGATACTTCTTCATTTTGTTGCTTAGGTTTAAGAAAAATAATTATTACGGTACCTATCAAAAGAAGCGCATATAAAATAAATTGATTATATTCTATAACCATTTTAATATCACCACCCATATAGTACGAGTATATCTCGATAGCTAAATACACGCCGGTTATAATCATCATAAAGGCAATGTTCCATCGAACTATAATTGCCGCTACTACGATATTTAATATAAAAATAGTAACTTGTAGGTGTGAGAAATTACTTAATAATACAAAGAAAGTACTACAAACTATTAATAAGTAAAAAATTGATAAATACCAGGCGGGTCTTATAATAATATTATTTTTAAGGCTGAGCGGCCAAATCGGGTAAGTCAAAAAACTAATGGAGAGAATTAACATGCTTTCAAAGAAAAATAACAATATTTTATCATCTATCATATTCGGCACGGAGTACATGCTGCTAATAGTAGAAACTATACAAAACACTCCAAAGCCCGTATAGGTTAATTCATTTTTAGGTGCAGTTTGATTAAAAAACGTTACAATATTAAATCCTTTAATAGAAGTAATTATTGTACTAAATTTATTTTGTGATCTAATAACTGGTTCTTTTTTTTGCCATCCTCCTTCCTGTTTTAGTAAATAATGGCTTCCCATCATAAATATAAAATTAATTACCATACCGGGTAAAATACTATCGACATTTGTAATATCCATAAAATATATACGCCATACTATAACTCCGATAAGACCTGCTCCCATTCCGATAAATACGGATTTAGTAGAAGTACGAAACCCTAATATTGCAAGAATAAGAGGAACGTCGATAATAGGAATATAAAAACTTTGTGTCATAAAAACGAGCGGTAATAAATCATATTCTAGTAATGCTAGATATATGGAAATACCGCCGAGAGTAATAGAAATAATCTTTGATAAAACTAATTCATTTTTTAATTTAATATTTAGCGGGCCGCAAAAATCATGAGTTAAAAGTACGGAGGAAGCGTTGATATTTGAATCGGCCGTAGACATACACATTGCTACAATTCCTATTAATATAAAGCTTTTTAATCCTGTGTGAGAATATTTACCTATGATATGCTGAACTAAGGAATTAGGATCAAGGTTAGGATCTATACTATATAGTAAAAAGGCAATCCACGCCATGCAAAGCAGAATTACCATTAATATAATGGCAGAAATTGTAAAAGCTTTTTTTACCTGAGGAATACTGCGCCCCATTGCTACCCTTTGAAACATTACAGGGTTAATATCTGGCAAGGAGAATAATATAAATAATAATAATAATGACCAGAAATTTGGATTTGATAAACCCAGGAATTGTTTATAGTCAAATATTGGACTATTTAGTGCATTGGCGAAAGCAAAATTAGGTTGGCTATTAAAATCACTCCATAATACAAATCCTAAAACCGGGATTAATACTCCAAAAGTAAAAAATTGTATTATATCGGTAAAAGTAACCGACCTAATACCACCGAAAGCAGAGTAAATTATTACTATACCGGCCGCCAAAAAAATCGGCATATTACCTGATAATCCAATAAAATTTTTAAGAACTTCTCCAAAAACTTTAAACTGGACGGCTATAAAACCGGCAGAAGCGATAGTACCAGAAATAGCTGAAATAATACGAACCTTTTCCCCATATAATTTCCCCATGGATTCTGCAACCGAAATACTGCCTAAAAACTCTCCCATTTTAGGAATAAATAAATATGCACTTAAAAGCATACAGACGACCATACCGAGGCAACCGATAGTATAGTGTAAACCCGTATTATAAACTTCAGCTAGGGTTATAAAGAGATAATCTCCGCCGATCCAGGTAGCGATAATAGTAGAAACCAAAGCTCCCGTGCTGAAATTCCTGCCGCCGAGAGCATAATCTTCTATGGTTTTAACTTTCCTACCGTGATAAAGACCGAAAGATAAGTTAATTAATAAAAAACCGAGAAAAATAATCGTATCTAAATTCCAATTGATGCCCATTTTTAAATTCTCCTGATAAAAATTCCTGTTATTAAACTAGTTAGGCAAGCTTTGTTGCAGGCTACAATAAAATCTTCATTGCGCGGCACATCTAGCGTTTTTGCATGGTTAATCGTCATTGCGAGAAGGTATAAAATACTGACGTGGCAATCCAGTAAAAAATGCTAAAACCAGCATTTTTTTTATTATATTTATGGATTGCCGCGCTCCAAGCAAATGCTCGCAATGACGAGTTTTCGCTGTTCTTTCGAACCATGCAATAACGCTTTCAGTGGCTTGCCATGACGGCTTCTTTCACAGAATTTAAAATATTAGTAATTTATATTTAAAAAACAATCATTAATTTATGTTATTATTAAATATTATTAAAATTTATTTATCCTGCAACATAATTATCATTAAAGTCTATCTTTCTATAATTTAATGCTTCAGCGATATGGGATTTATATACTTTATCAGAATCTTCAAGATCGGCAATAGTTCGGGCTACCCGAAGTATTTTATTATAGCCCCGCATGGATAAGCGGAACTTTGTTGCTGCCTCATTTAATAATTCTGCTCCGCCATCTATCGGCATTGCATAATCTATTAGTAACTGTCCATCTAATCGATTATTTATTTTAATGTTATGCCCTTCATATCTTATTTGTTGAATAAGGCGGGCTTTTTCTACTCGCATGGCAATATCTTTTGAGCTTTCCTCTTCGAATTGGTGATTGTAATGTAAAAAATTCATATTATTAGAAACTTCTATATTTAAATCAAACCTATCCATAATAGGCCCTGATATTTTCATTTGATAATCACTACCGCATTTGGGAGCTTTTACACATGTTTTATAGGGATCGTTTAAATAACCGCATTTACAGGGGTTCATGGCTGCTATTAACTGAAAATTTGCCGGATATTTTATATGAGAATTTGAGCGTGAAATTAATATTTCTCCGCTTTCTATCGGTTGCCTTAAAGATTCAATTACATTTTGCGGAAATTCAGGTAATTCATCTAAAAATAATATACCGTTATGCGCTAATGAAATTTCTCCGGGTTTAACTTTTTTCCCTACACCTCCGCCTACCATTGCTGCTATTGAACAGGAATGGTGAGGAGCTCTAAACGGTCTAACCCTAGTAAGTTTACCGCCTGAAAGCTTACCTGCAATGCTTGCAACGGTACTGCATTCCAAAATTTCTTCCGCTGACATTTTAGGGATTATCCCCGGCATACATTGAGCAAGTCTTGATTTACCACTACCAGGAGGTCCAGACATTAAAAGATTATGTCCGCCAGATGCTGCAATTTCCAAGGCTCTTTTTGCAGTTTTTTGTCCTTTTATATCTCTAAAATCAGGATAATTTACTAAGCTATGATCAGCTTTCAGCTCAGGAGGGGTTAAAATTTGTGAACCTTTGAAATGATTTACTAATTCGATTAAATTACTAGCAACCAATAGATTATTATTACCCGACCAAGCAACTTCTGAGCCATTTTGACTTGAACAGATTAGCCCTTTACCGCGTGTTAAAGCTCCGATTGCAGCAGGTAAAGCTCCAGTGACCGGTAGAATAGAGCCGTCTAACGATAATTCACCCATTATAAGATATTCCTGCATTTCAATATTAGGCAAAATATTCATTGCTGTAAGTATTGAGCACGCAATAGCGAGATCGAAATGACTTCCTTCCTTAACTAAATCAGCTGGGGCTAAATTTATAAGAATTTTTTTTGTAGGTAGTGCAAGCCCAATCGAGGAAAGAGTTGCTTTTACCCGTTCTTTTGATTCGGCAATAGTTTTGTCGGCAAGCCCTACTATAGTGAAAGATGGAATACCAGGAGATATTTGTACTTGTACATCAACGTCGGTAATTTCAATTCCGCTAAATGTTAAACTGGCAATGTGGACGATCATGAGTTTGCTTATTTAGTCCTGATTAACCTGAAAGGTAGTCACGCCGTAGCTTGACTATGGCGTCCAGTCCTTTTTTAAGGTCTTTTCTAGACTCCGTGATCAAGTCACGGAGTGACAAGTTCAATTAATTTCTACCCTCAATTGAAAAACCATCCTACAATACAAATTTAGCTAAGTCAAGGTTAGTTATTATTTTTGATAACTGTTTTTCAACAAATTCTTCGTTTATAGTAACTTTCTGTCCTTTCATCTCACTGGCATTAAAACTTATATCCTCTAATAAATTTTCTAAAATAGTGTGTAGTCTCCTAGCTCCTATATCTTCTACTTCCAGATTAACGGTTGTTGCATAACCGGCAATTTTTTCAATAGCGTTATCAGTAAATTCTATTATTACTCCTTCCGTTGCCAGTAAAGCCGAATATTGTTTTATTAAACTTGCTTCAGGCTCCAATAATATTTTTACCATATCGTCTTTAGTTAGCGGGTTTAATTCTACTCTAATCGGTAACCTTCCTTGTAATTCAGGTAATAAATCTGCCGGTTTAGTAGTATGGAAAGCACCAGAGGCAATGAATAATATATGATCAGTTTTAACAGGACCGTATTTAGTATTTACTGTTGTGCCTTCAATTAAAGGTAGTAAATCCCGCTGAACTCCTTCACGGCTTATTTCCGAACTTTTCGCCCCGGAAGAAGAGTTGGAGGCTATCTTATCGATTTCATCAATAAAAACTATCCCATCATTTTCAACTAAATTTATAGCTTGCTGGGTAATTTTTTCCTGATCTATTAATTTTTCTGATTCCTCCGAAAGAATAATAGTCATTGCTTCTTTGACAAGCATCTTTTTTGTTTTCGTTTTACCGCCTCCCAAAGCTCTACCAAGCATATCTCCAAGGTTAAGAACGCCCATTGAAGCTCCTGGCATGCCGGGAATCTCAAAACTACCGCTACCTAAAGGTGGAGTAGTATCGGCAACATTTATTTCAATTTCGGTATCGTCAAGTGCGCCGCTTAAAACCTTTTCACGAAATTTTTCTCTAGTTTCCTCGCTCGAGGATTTACCGACCAAACTGTCTAATATTCTTTCTATTACTTTTTCTCTAGCATTAATATTTACTTCAATTTTAGCCTGAAATTTTTGAGTATTAACGGCGATTTCTATAAGATCACGTATTATTGACTCAACATCACGTCCGACATATCCGACTTCAGTGAATTTAGTTGCTTCTATTTTAAAAAATGGTGAACCGCTAAGTTTTGCAAGTCTTCTTGCGATTTCGGTTTTACCGACTCCGGTCGGTCCAATCATTAAAATATTTTTAGGAACGATTTCATTACGAAGTGAGCCCTGAATGTTTTTTCGGCGACAACGGTTTCTAAGAGCGATAGCTACAGCTTTTTTTGCTTTGTCTTGCCCGACAATAAATCTATTAAGTTCATTAACTATTTGAGAAGGAGTCAACCCCATAGGGTCTTTTTTTGGGGTAGTATTCATACAACTTTTTCCAGAATAATATTATGGTTAGAAAAAACACAGAGATCAGCAGCTATATGCATAGATTTTAATGCAATTTCCTCTGCCGTTAAATTATTATCAAAAGACATTAAGCCTCTAGCAGCTGATAATGCAAATAATCCACCTGAGCCTATTGCCGCTACATTATTTTCAGGCTCAATTACGTCGCCATTGCCAGTCAGGATTAAGATGTGCTCACTATCTGCAACTATCATCATCGCTTCCAAACGCCGTAAATATTTATCGCTACGCCAATCTTTGGCAAGCTCTACAGAACTTCTAAGTAAATTATGAGAATATTTCTCAAGCTTGGCTTCAAGCTTTTCAAATAAAGCAAGCCCGTCGGCAGTAGAACCAGCAAAACCAGCTATAATTTTATTGTTAGCGATGGTCCGAAGTTTACGAGCTCCAGCTTTTAATATTGTATTGCCATGCGAAACCTGCCCGTCGGCTGCGATAATTACTTCCGCATTTTTTCTTATGCACAGTATCGTAGTACCATGCAAGTCTGGATTATTTGACATAATAAAATTTTTTAAATATTGATATTTATTGGTTAATTAAGTAATATATCATGAGGTATATCTGTTTTAGTTAATTATTTTTTCCTGAATTTCAAGGCTTGTTAATGAATATATACGCAATATATATTAATCCTGAACAAAAAAGTAATAATTTTGCTATTGTTAGAGAAGGATTTTCATGGTCAGCTTTGATTTTTAATATTTTTTGGGCATTTTATCATAAAATGTGGCTAATTGTAGCTTTTGTTATAATAGTTAATATAATTATGGCAACTATTAATCTTCAGGGACTAGTTTTTATCAGCAAACTGACTATAATGCTGATATTCGGTTTTTTTGCTTCCGAGATGCGAGAATATGATTTACGACGAAAAAATTACCGATTGAGAGATGTAGTATTCGCACGTTCCGAAATAGAAGCTGAATTAAAGTTTTTAGAGCGTTCGGTTAATTAAGCAAAATAAATATAATATGTACGATAAAAAGAATATTTTTGCCAAAATTATCAATAAAGATATTCCGGCAGAAATAATTTATGAAGATGATAGGCTGTTAGCGTTTAAAGATATAAATCCAGTAGCGCCGGTGCATTTAATCGTTATTCCTAAACAAGAATATATTGATTATGCTGATTTTATTGCTAAATCTCCTTCCGGAGAAATAAAATATTTCTCTGCCAAAATAGCCGATATTGCTAAGGAAGCAGGCTTAAATGAATATCGTTTAATAACTAATAAAGGGGAAAGTGTGGGGCAAAGTATTTTCCATTTCCATTTTCACATTATAGGCGGGAAGAAGATTTCCGGTTTGATAGGTTAAATAAAATATGAGTACAAAATATAACGTTGCTGTAATAGGGGCTACAGGTAATGTCGGACGGGAAATTGTTAATATTTTAGCTGAGCGTTCTTTTCCTATTAATAAACTTTACGTTGTAGCATCAGATAATTCAATGAACACTGAACTTAGTTTTGGTGATGATATAGTAAAAACTATTAGTTTAAATGACTTAAATTTTGATGAAGTTGATATGGCTTTTTTCTGTGCCGGCTCAGATATTTCAAAAAAATATATTCCTAAAGCTACTGCTCAAAATTGTATAGCGATCGATAAATCTTCCTTTTTTAGACTTGACGCAGAAGTACCTTTGATCGTTCCTGAAGCTAATTTAGCGCAGTTAAAAAATTATTCGGTTAAAAATATCATTGCAAATCCTAATTGCTGTACTATACCGCTATCGGTAGTGTTAAAACCATTAGATAACGAAATGAGAATAAAAAGGGTTGTTGTTTCAACTTATCAATCAGTATCTGGGGCAGGAAAAGCAGGTATGGATGAGCTTTTTAACCAAACTAAATCTAAATATACCTTCGGAGAAGTTGAGGCAAAAATATTTCCTAAACAAATAGCATTTAATTTATTTCCTTGTATAGGTTATTTTAATGAGGACGGTTATACGAGTGAAGAAGCTAAAATTGCCCTAGAACTGAAGAAAATTATAGGAAATCATATAGGCGTTAGCGTTACATGTGTTCGAGTACCGGTATTTGTATCTCATTCCATGGCGGTTAATATTGAATTTGAAGGAAAAATGGATGCTACGGAAGCTGAAGAAATATTAAAGGAAGCAGATGGAATTATTACAATTTCTAAACTTAATGAGGTGCCTTATATAACTCCTATTGAGGCTAGTGGTGAAGATTCAGTATATGTTACAAGAATTAGAAATGATGAGACACAGTTAAATACTATAAATTTATGGATTAGCTGTGATAATTTGCGTAAGGGAGCGGCGCTAAACGGCGTACAAATTGCCGAAGAGTTAATTAAGAGCTACCTGTAGATAAATTCTTGTTTTCTTTTATTAAGGTTTAGCGTATAATGCCACGCTTATTAAAATTAAGCTGTTGTATGGATTAATTTTCACTTGTCATTGCGAGAGGTATTGTTGCGTAGGTAGGTTAAAGCGTGTTCTATGTCATTTCCGTGAAAACGGGAATCCAGCTTCACGTCATGCTAAATAAGTTTTCTGCATCTCATTAATAGATCCTGAAATAAATTCAGGATGACTTTTTGGTAATTTTCTGGATTCCCGCCTTCGCAGGAATAACATAGGAAACAGCGAGAATGACATCGAAATTTGACCCACGCAATAATGTCTATTAAATTATAATTTAAGATTTGTAAAAAGTTATAGCCCTGGATGAATATGAATAAAAATAATATTACAAACAATAAAAACCCTTTAGCGCATGCACTAGAGGAATGCAGAACAGCATTCTGGATAGTGTTTTGGTTTGCTTTCGTAATTAACTTATTGATGTTGATTACCCCGCTTTATTCCTTACAGGTTTTGGATAGAGTTCTTGGTAGCGGCAATTTATCTACTTTATTGTTTTTATCGATAATAATAGCTTATGTTTACTTTGTTTATGGACTTCTGCAGGTTGCAAGATCTTTTACGCTAATTAAAGTTGGGGAATGGCTTGATAGGACGGTAGCACCGGTAATTTTTTCCGTCTCTATTTCTGCAGCTGCAACCAGATCTAATATGGGTTCCAGTCAGTTACTGCGAGATTTCCAAACAGTTAAAACCTTTTTAACCAGTACCGGTATTAATACGTTATTTGATGCTCCCTGGAGTATTATCTATATTATAGTTATCTTTTTAATTCACCCGTATCTTGGAGCTATTACTGTTTTGGGAGCGGTTATTATTGTCTCGACTGCTTTTTTTAATGCAGCAGCCACTAATAAAACGCTCGGTGAAGCTACGGAATTTTCGATAAAAGGTATGATGCAAGCAGATATTGCTAATAGAAATGCCGAAGCTGTGGAAGCTATGGGAATGATGAAAAATGTTACTAAAAATTGGCATAAATTTAATCTAGCAGCGCTTGAAAAACAATCAGTTGCCAGCTATCGCAACGGGGTGATTTCCAACTTCTCAAGATTCATTCGTAACGTTATGCAGATGGCAGTAACAGGCATTGGTGCTTACGTCGTCGTTACTAGTAGAGGTGAAAGTATGACGCCCGGAAATATGATTATGAGTTCAATAATAGTCGGTAGAGCGCTTGCTCCTTTTGATAATGCTATTGACTTATGGAAAAGTATGAGCGGAGCGCTTAAATCATATAAAAATATTAATCAGTTATTTTCTACATATAAATCAAGAGATGAAGCTATGGCGATTCCCAATGTTGAGGGGCATCTTACCGTGGAAAATATTTATTATGCTACTCCCGTACCGCCTCATTTACCGCAACCGCCGATACCGAGATATGTTTTAAAAGGTATAAGTTTTGCTATACAACCGGGTGAAGTATTAGCAATTATCGGACCTTCAGCAGTAGGGAAATCTACTTTAGCTAAAATTATAGTCGGAGTCTGGAAAGAATCAGCCGGTTCGGTGCGTCTTGACGGCGCAGAAATTTATCGTTGGAATAGAGATGATTTCGGTAATCATGTAGGGTATTTACCTCAGGGAATAGAGCTTTTTAGTGGTAGTATTAAACAAAATATAGCTAGGATGCTTGAAAAACCTGATCCGCAAAAGGTTATTGAAGCGGCGAAAATAGCCGGTGCTCATGAAATGATTTTACGATTCCCGGATGGTTATGATTCCGATATCGGAGCAGGGGGTTCAAATCTTTCTGGTGGACAAAGACAACGTCTGGGATTAGCTCGAGCATTTTACGGCAATCCGAAGCTTATTATTTTAGATGAGCCGAACGCTAATTTAGATGAAGCCGGTGAAGTAGCGTTGGCCAGTGCCTTGACACAGGCAAAAGCTAGAGGGATTGCCGTATTGGTAATTTCTCACAGACCTTCGGTATTATCAGTAGTAGATAAAATTTTAATAATACAGGATGGTGGGGTAGCTGCTTACGGTGATCAGGAAGAAATTCAAACTCATTTTAAGACTTTAAAAGGCGGCACTATTCATATTAATAATTAATATATATGCAAGATTCAAACAATAATAAACCTCAAATTACCCCGGAACAGTTAAAGCAGTTATTGTCTTTAAAAAATGATACATTATCTGCCAAACATTCTAAACGTAAAATTTTATCTAATAAAATACTTACCAAAATTTCTAAAATAATAGAATTTTTGCTAATCAAGCTTGATAGATTTGTTAATTTTATTACCAAAAAAACTGATGATAAGCGTAACAATGTAGTGCAAGCTGCAAGATCACCGATTATTTTTGGTGTTTACGTAATAATTTTCTTGGTTTTAATTGGTGGAGTATGGGCAAGTTTTGCACCGTTAGATAGCGGAGCCGTATCAAGTGGGATGGTGATGCCAAGTAGTAACAAAAAAATTATTACCCATCATGAGGGCGGAATTATTGCAGGTATTTTTGTTGCACAAGGCGATAATGTTAAAAAAGGTGATAAGTTAATTGAACTTGAAGAAGCTAGAATTAAAGCCGATTATGAAAGCATTTTAAACCAATACAGAAATGCGTTGGCTACCGAAAACCGATTAATTGCCGAGCGCGATAACCTAGAGGAAATTGAATTTTCTGAATTTTTAACAAAAGATATAAATATTACCGAAATAGCCAAAATAATTCATACACAAGAAAATTTATTTAGGTCAAAAAAAGAAGTATATAGATCGGAGAAAAATGCGTTACATCAGAAAATCGGTCAGCTAGAGAAAAGAATTGAAGGATTAGAGGCAAAAAAAATCGCTGCTAAAAAGACTGGGGAAGTATTACAAGATCGGCTAAAGGCTGCGAAAACTTTAATGGCAAAAGGTTTTGCGAAGAAGGAAACTTTATTGGAAATAGAAGCAAAATATGCTAACGCTAAAAGTGATATTGCCGGCATAGATACTGAGATTGCCGGTACTCGCCATGCTATTACCGAAAGTGAAATTAGTATTATAAATTTACAGAATAAATATACCGAAAAAACGTTAACCGAGCTTAGAGAGACGCAAGTACAAGTTGCCAGCCTTAGAGAAAAATTTACTTCTCTTACCGATTCGCTTAATCGCATTGTGATAAAATCACCGGTTGACGGGGTTATTAACGTCTTAAATTATCATACGATCGGTGGATTTATTAGTCCGGGTCAAACTATTTTAGAAATTACTCCAGGTAATGATTCCCTGATAATAGAAGCAAAAGTTTCTCAAAAAAATATTGATGCAGTGCATGAAGGATTAGTAGCTAAAATACGTTTTAGCGCTTTTAAATCAAGAACAACACCGTTATTTACCGGTAAAGTCGTAAAAGTTTCACCTGACATTGTACAAGACCGAAATCAACCGCAACAGCCCGGACAAGATAATTATTATATAGCTCGCATTGAAATTGACATGGATGAGTTTAACAGAATTGCTAAATCCCGAAAGTTAACACTACATCCGGGAATGCAAGCAGAGGTACAAATTGTTACAGGTACTAAAACATTATTGCGATATTTACTTGATCCACTTATTGATACTGCTTTTAAAGCTTTTAGGGAAAAATAATAAATGTACAAATATTAAGAAGAAGCACACTACTAATCTGTTATTTAACATTCGGCATTGCGAGAAGCTTCAGGCATTATTTCAGTGGTTACTTCAAACATCTAAGCTTAAGGGGATTATAAGCTTTGTTACATAGCTCATAATTTTCTAACAATAAATTTTTCTAATTTTAAATTAGGTACATAAGGTTTATTATCATTGCGCACCCCATTTCTATAAATTTTTATAGGAAAATAAAAAATGCTTTTATCTTTAAACTCACCCGCAGGCTTTAACAGAATACGTCTCATGCGTTGTATCCATTATAACGAGTGGGAGGAATATCATCGAATTAAAGAAGAGCAAATTTTTATTTCTCTTAATACTCAATATAATCGCAATCATGAGAGTATAACTGCAAGTAATCATTATCATTTTGTTTTATATAAAGGTGTACAAATAGTTGCTGCTACTCATATGGAATTTTTAAATGAAAATGAGGCAGCATTAAGATCGCTTGCTATCGATGAACCTTATCAAAATCAAGGATTAGGTACTTATTTAATGAAGCTTTTAGAGCGATGGCTAAAGCATAAAAATATTAAAGTGTTGAAAATGCATGCAAGAAGTAGTGCTGAATCTTTTTACCGTAAACTAGAGTTTATAGATATGGAATTTAATGATAGTTCTATACAAGAGAGTTATGTAGATTTAGGGAAGATGTTGTGAGACGCATTATTCGCTTATTAAATTCTTTAGATATAGAAAATATTGTATCAGCTTTTGCAAAAGCAAATTGGCATAAACCTAAAGAACTTTTTGAACAATATTTGCAAGAACAGCAGGAAAATAAAAGGCTTATTTGGGTTGCGTATTTAGATGATCAAATAGCAGGTTATGTAACTCTTGTTTGGTAGTCAGAGTATCCACGGTTTTATAAAAAACAAATACCTGAAATAAAAGACCTTAACGTATTACCATTATTTAGAAATTTAGGTATTGGCTTAAAATTACTAAAAACAGCAGAAGATGCTGCATATACTAAAAGTGAGCAAAATGCTTCTGTAGAAATAAAGGATCCTTTAACTAAGCCATAAGCTATGAATGCTGGTACATTAATAGGACCGGTTGAAATAACAATACTGGTCAAAAAGCCAATTACCATGCCAATGATAGCAAAATGATAAGCTTTAATATAAAATTGTTGTCGATTAAGCCATCGTCTCATAGGAATGATATGGCTCATTTTATGATCAAATTTGAAGAAGGAATTTAGAGCCTCCTCTAGAAATTTACACAATTAAATGGAAACGACCTCTATGATCCCTGCTTTCAGCAATGAATCATAGGGGAAATCAGAAATAATCTCAAAAGCTTATAAGTTTTAAAAATTAATTTTTAACTTGGCAAAACCTTGGTGGCTTTGGTATTTCTTTTGTAAATGGCAGTTATATTCTAACAAAAGACTAATATTAGCTTTTTGAGCAAGAACACTACCGCCGATATTATAACCAATTTTCGGTTGTTTTGGTAAAGTAATAGCGTCTTCTATTACTCGATTCTTCCAAGTTACTTTAGCATTAACCTTTTTCTGTTTATTATTAAAGTAATTCTCAACAGAACCATGAATCGCTGGAGTAATACTAATAGAGTCAGAAATTTTTTGCGCAGTAAAAACTACTTTACCACCTAATATTCCAGTCCATAGATTTTGAGCTTCAGAAGCCACAGATAAATGTTGCACTCCTATATTACTTTCATTGTAAACACCATCTTTAGCATGCCCATATCTCACACCGATATTTGGAATCAGCGCTAAATTATAGTTAGTTTGGTATTTATAATTTAATAACGCTTCAGCACTTACGCTATCGCTTTTATATTTACCGGATACAGGACTACCGGCATAAGTAGTTTTGTTTTTTAAGTAATTACGAGCTCCGGATATAACGCCTTGTAAAGAAAAATTATGGTCTAAATCTTTTTGCCCATAGACACTTAAAACGTGGCTAGTAACATTTGCTTTTCCAAAACTTTTATTAGATTTAAAATGAGACTGTATATTGCTATAGGCAATTCCGATCAAATCATCATTAACTCCAACATCGAATCCAATTGTTACTCCGGCGCTACGGCCTTTATAACCTGGGGCATTGGTAAGAGCTCCCTGTTTATTCACTCCGTATAAACCACTTATCCATGCACCTTTTTTAATAGGCTCGTCTTCATCACCAGCACCAATAGCCGCTAATGTAGATACTTCAAACATACGATTTTTTATTGCACCTACTGCTGTCACGGTAGCAGTTTTAGATATTTCCGTCATCATTTCAACAGTTTTAGTAAATTCTTCAATTATATCATGGGCAGTTTCAGTAAGCAGCGTATTGACAATAGCATCTTGCTTTTTTTGCTCTAATATAAAAGTTTTAGTAGGATTACTACTTTCGGTTTTTCCTAAAGGTTCCGTAACTTCGTCTGCGCTTCTTTTATTGTTTGTATTAGTTAATTCTTCGTTATAATATTCTTTTTCTGGTGATGTTTCTAGTAAAGATAATTCTTCTTTTGTTTGTTGTTGAGTTAAATTTTCTTGTTCTAAAGAATCGTTGCCGTTGTCAATAGCATTTTCATTGTTATTAATTATAGTTGCCTTATCCATCGTACCATTCGATGTTTCTAATAAGGATATTTTTTCTTTTAATTGTTTTATTAATTCAATTTGTTTAGAAGAGTTGTTGTCGTTATTGATGGCGCTTTCATTGTTATTAGTTATAGTTGCCTTATCCATCCTACCATTCGATGTTTTTAGTAAAGATAATTCTTCATCTGTTTGTTGTTGAGTTAAATTTTCTTGTTCTAAAGAATCGTTGCCGTTATTGATGGCGCTTTCATTGTTATTAATTATAGTAGCTGTATCCATCGTACCATTGGATGTTTCTAATAAGGATATTTTTTCTTTTAATTGTTTTATTAATTCAATTTGTTTAGAAGAGTTGTTGTCGTTACTGATATCATTTTCACTATTATTAAGCTGTGCTTCCAATAAATTTATACGGTGTAAAAGCTCTAATTTTTCTTGCTTTAAACTATTTATTAGTATTTTATCGTGATAATTGTCCGTATTATTTCCATTACTAGCTCCAATATTATTACCATTTTCTGCCTCTCTTTTCCTTTTTCCTTCTCCTGCTATTTTAGCACGCACTTCTTTTTCTCTGTTTTCTACTATTTCTTTAGTCTTTATGTCTTCCTCGACCCATTTTGCTTTATTCTTTAGACGATGTTCCTCAGCATTTTTGTTGTTCTGCGCTATTTTTCTTTGATTTTCTTCTTGTCTAAGCTTTTCTTCAGCTTCTAAACGCTGTCTTTCTTTAATTATTTCTGCAGGGGGAAGGTTCTTACGTATCTCTGGAGCATTACTTTTTTCTATAACTGGCTCACCATTAACATAACTTGAGCGCGTGCTTTTTAATTTAAACGCCTGTTGTATAGCTTCAATTACACTTGTCGGCTTTGCGGGTTGTGCTTGTCGATTAGTAATAGTGGGAATTTTCTTAAGAACATTCTCTCCTTTAAGTTGATTCAGTAAATCTTGACTATATAAAGCGATATTATTAGCTCTGCTACTAAGCGCAGGATTATAGAAAAGTGGGGGTGGGGGCGGTGGGCGGTGGCGGTAGAACTCCTGCTCCTCCCCTAGCCTCTAATGTTACACCGTTCAGTACAGTTGTTGAGACGATAGCAAGTATAAGGTTTTTTAAAAATTTAGATTGAGAGTTTTTTGAATTTGGCATAAATATCACTGTTTATAATTCTTAATAAAATTTAATAATGTTGTTAATAAATTATTACTGGAAATTAGTAAAATTAAATTATAGAATAAAAAGTTGAAGTCAAGAAATTTATTTATTTTTTTGGAAAAGCTAGTTAGATTTTTTAGCTAATGTAGTAAATTTAATTAATAAAAAATTTAAAACCTTGAGTTTTTATTAATTAAGCTTTACTATTGTGTAATATTATTACTAAAAAATATTTGTCATATTTAACTTTTTATTTTATAGTGCACCACAAATATATTAAGAGGAAAATAATTTATGCCAAAATTTTCTATACAAAAAAAAACTCATAGTATTTTCCCTACTATAGGTAAAGAAATAACAGAAACATCTGAATTAAAAATAAAAGCAGAAAATTCTGCCTCTGAACTCCCTTCTATAAAAGATAACAGAGTTTTATCTCTTTCAGGGGGAGGGGTAAAAGGAATAGTAGAATTAGTAATACTTGTAGAAATTGAAAAAATAACAGGAAAGTCTATATCTGAGCTATTTCCTATTATTACAGGTACGAGTGTTGGGGGATTAATAGGGGCTTTATTAACGATTCCCAAAGAGGAAGGCTCTAGAGAAGCAAAGTACTCGGCAGAAGAAGCATTAAAAATATTTACTGAAGCTGTTCCTAAGATATTCCCTAATATATTTTTAGGATCAGTAAAACAGGTCTTCACTCATAAATATAGCCAGGATCCTTTAGAAAAAATATTAGAAGAACATTTACAGGATAACAGATTAAGCGAAACTACTTCCCGTCTTATCATTCCGGTAACCGATTTAAATGCCACTAACAAAGAAATAAAAATTTTTGATAGCCACGACTCTTATAGTTTGCATATTAAAGTAAAGGATGTATTACAGGCTACAACAGCAGCGCCAACCTTTTTTAATTCAATTATAAATAAAGAAGTTGGAAATTCTGCCACCGGTACTCCTTACGCTTATGCAGATGGAGGACTCGTGGCAAATCGTCCCGCTAATGAAGCTTTAAAAATACTTAAAGAAGGACATACTAGAACAGAACAAGCAGAAATTCTAGATCACACTATGGTGTGTTCTCTTAACTTTAATAATGATATAGATGCACATACTCCTATACCACAATTCGATGAAAAACTTGCTGGGCTCATTAAAGTTAAATTATCTGCAAATCTTGGGCATGATATATTAAAATTTGGGCAGAATATGATAAAATCCAACGGGATAATCGGTTGGCTAACTACAGGTAAACTAGTAGACAGACTTATGCAGGGTAATGAAAACTTATCGACCGCAAGTGTAAAACTTGATTTACCTGGAGAAAATGAATTTTTTGAAATATCTATGCCTATTAATAAAGAAACTGCTGCATTAGATGATGCAAGTAAAAAGAATATAGATGCTTTAATTGCAATAGGAGAAAAATGGGTAAAAGAAAATCCTGAATTAATTCAGAAAATAGGAAATACCTTACTTGCTAATATTGCTCGAGAGCAAGAGTTCAATGCCACTAAAAATTCTTCTGAAAGCAATTTAGATACAGAATATGAGAATAATCAAAAAGAAGCAGATCAAACTATATCACTTAAATTACAAAAAATTGATAACGTTGAGGAAGAATTTAATAAAGAGTCAATTTTAATAACACTTCGTGAAGCTGCCCAGGAATTTCATAAACAATTTCTTAATTTAAAAGTGGATAAATTGCTTAATGGATTAAATAATTGTACTTACGGTGAATTACAAAAACTAGTCATAGAGTTTTGTAAATTAGAAAAACTTTCTGAAAAGGAAGCAACTCAGTTTGTTAAAAAGCTTAATCTACTTGAAAGTTTTAATCTTTCCGATCTATTAAATTTAATTTCAGATTTTTCTAATATTAGTCAGGAAGCATTTACTCCCTTTAGTAGCTGCAGCATAGAAGCGGCCAAAGAAGAATTATCACTAGAAGGAATTGATGATGTACCGCCGGAAGAAGTTTATTAAAAAACTTCGGAATGCGTTAAAACCGCATTCCGTAGAGATATACCTACTATTTATATAAGCTTCTGCTGTTTAGGCAGTAAGGATTATAATGCAGCAATGCAATCTAAAAGCTCATCACTAATTTAAAATTTTCGTTCTCACTAGCAATAATTTTGCTATCCGTATTGTAAATAATAGGGTCATTAATTTTACCATGCCCAAATCTATTAGTCTTAAATACTGGAATATTTAAAGTAGCGGCAAAATTACTAAGTACCGTTATAATATTTTCATCTTCAGGAGAAAAGCTACCAAATATTATTGCTTTCACGTTTTTTAATAAACCTGCTTGTTTTAAATGAAGTAAAGTACGGTCTATTTGATAAGGTTTTATATTTATATCTTCTAAAAAGAGAATTTTATCAACAGTTTTTATTTGCCACTCTGTACCGATACTTGTTTGCACCATAGTTAAGTTACCGCCGGTGAGCTTACCGTTAATAACCTTATCAAGCTTTGCCTCGCTATTCATCGCTATTAATTTATCAATCGTAATTTGTTTACCTTTACCGGAAATTATTTCGGCTATTTTTATAAAATTACTACATTCTTTTTCAGGTTTTAATATTTCAATCAACACACTACTGTGAATAGGTTTCCAACCCCATTCTTGAGCAAGAAAAATATGCAGAGCGGTTATATCGCTATAACCTATAAAAAACTTTTCTTTAGGAGGTTTTGCTAGTTTTTGTAAATACGGAATTAATTTTGCTGAACCGTATCCTCCTCGTAATACCCACACTACATGATTTGAGTTATCAAATAATGCGTCTTTTAAACATCTAAATCTTAGTTCATCACTATTAGAATGAAAAAGCACTTTTGTATTATCAAAGCATTTATGTGGTATATTTAATTTTAAGCTAATATTTTCTAAATTTGCTAAGATATCAATATCCGTACCGGAAGCAGGAGCAACCGCAGTAATTGAGGTGTGTTTTAATAATTTAATAAGTTCTGGATTATCTTTTTGAAAATTTGCGTTTGAAAATGCAGATAATATAAAAAATATAGTTAGAGTAAAAAAAATACGCATAATATAAAAAAATAAAAATATTTGTTGTGAAGCAGTAATAACTGGGTGGTGTCATTGCTCACTTTTGTACAGGTTTATTGCATGGCTTGATAAAAGCTCGGTACGTCATTATTGTGCAGGCAGGAATAGCTAAAAAATACTTTAAACATGCTCAACTTCAATAGGACCGCTAGTCGAGCCGTTAACAAATTGCTTTAAATAAGGGTTGTTATTATCGATTATTTCCTTTTTTTGACCGCTCCATATAATCTTCCCCTGATAAATCATTGCTACTTCTTTAGCTATTTTTTTGGCACTTTCTATATCATGGGTTATAGTAACGGTAGTTGCGCCCAATTCCTCTTGAATCTTAATAATTAACTCATTTATAACATTCGCCATTATAGGATCAAGCCCTGTTGTTGGTTCATCTAGGAAAAGAATTGAAGGAGTGCTACAAATTGCTCTTGCAAGCGCTACTCTTTTCTGCATTCCGCCGGATAATTCGGAAGGATAAAGATCGAGTATTCTAGAAGATAAACCGACAGATTCAAGTTTAGACCCCGCTAATTCATTTTTTTCCTTTTTGGATAAATTTTTAGTAAAAAAAGTAATATTAGCACGAACGGTCAAGGAATCAAAAAGCGCTCCTCCTTGAAATAAAAAGCCGATAGTTTCCATAAGTTTGAATCTTTTACTATCAGAGATATTTGTAGTATCTGCATCATCAATAAAAATCTTACCGCTATCAGGTTTAATTAACCCCACTATAGCTTTAATCAAAACTGACTTACCCGTACCCGATCCGCCAAGAATTACCAAGGAACTGCCTTTTTTTATATCTAAATCTACGCCGTCAAGTACCGTATGGTTAGAAAAGGATTTATGCAAAGATCGAATTTTAATTTTTAATACTTCTTTTGTCATTTCTTTATATACATTAATTTTGTGTAGGGCGCTGTTAACAAAGTTAGTAACTAACATCATAACGAAAATTTAAAGAAAAGAGGAGAAATAATTTAAATCTTGATGAAAATTTTTTGCTTTATTTATACAATGGCTAGCAGTTTCTTAGCTTTATTAATATCTTTGTCATTATTTCGATATATTTACTAGCGGGTTATTATTGACAAATATACAAAAAAGATTTATTATCACTTTTAAGTTTAAACAAATATTATTCCTTATGTCAAAAGCAAAAACCGCTTCAAAAAATAACCCGACTTCCAGGGAGCAAGCTAAAGAATATTTTTACAACGGTCAGAAAATTAAGCCAGTAAAACTTATATCCGCTCAAACTTCTTTTTTAGCAGCTGAATATGAAGGTTCCGGAGATTTGGTTTTAGGGAATAACGGTAAAGCCTTGGCTTGGGGCCTGGTAAAAAGTTTATCTTAATATTCTTACCTCACAAACCTTACTAACAAATAACAGGGGATGTAGCTCAGGGGTAGAGCATCTGCTTTGCACGCAGAGGGTCAAGGGTTCGATTCCCTTCATCTCCACCATTCGCCAGTTTTTGGTATTTCTATAAAGCTATCAAACGGCGGACGCAGCATAAAGTCAAGCTTTTCACCATTTAAAGAAAGGTTAGAGAATACCAAATTTACTAAACTCCTCTTTTCTGCAATTGTCGAACCTATAAAGGTCTGATGGGCGTCGGAAGCTAGTTCTACTAGGGAAATCAGCATTCTTGCAAAATTATCATCTGCCTTATTGTGTGCTTCGATTTCCTTTATGGTATCTTCTCGTTTTTGAGCTAATTGTTGCCGCTTCTCTTCATGCTCTGCTTTACTTAATTCTCCATCAAGGAATAAATCCATTAGCCTATCCATACGAGTTTTAAGTTTAGTATTTTCAGCGTAAAGCTCGCTTAATCTTTTCTTATGGTAATCTTTTTCTGCATTTGCAGAAGTCTTTATATAAGTTATTACTTCTTGCAGTAGCTCACGGCTTAATTTCATTGATTTAAACACGTTCTCGACTTCTTGTAATGCTATTGTTTCAGGTACATATATAGCTTTCGCATGATTTGTTGCATCCCACATTCTTAAATAAGTCCATTGCCCTACCTTTCCATTAACGTAAGTTTTCTTTTTAAGGTCAGGAGTTACTATGCGACCACTATTGGCACATCTAATTAATCCTCTAAATATAAACTCCTTTTCTCTATATTTACCTTGCGCCTTCCGACCCCAATTTAGCCGTATTCTTTTGCAAGTGTCAAATAAGCTTTTATCAATAATAGTAGGGTATTTATGTGGATATTCTTTGCCAGTCTTCAGTAATCTCATTACTCCGTAATAAAAAGGATTCTGTATTATTTTATAAATATGTGATTTACACAAATGTCCTTGATTACCTCTCGAATTAGTTAAGCCCCATTCCTTGGTTTTCTTAAGGATTTGTATAAGGCTATAATTACCGGTAGCGTAAAGCTCAAATATCCTTTTAACCAATACTGCCCTATTTTCATCAATTACAATATCACTTTGACCTCGTTTAGAAACATCTTTTTTAACATGCAAATATCCTATCGGGGCAGTACTTACCCATCTACCTTCACGTAATTTTTGAGAAATAGCACGATTTATATTATCCTTAAGGCTGTCAACGTAATTTTGTGCCAGCATAATAAATATATTCCACAGCATCCGTTCTTGATTAGTAGAGTATTTATGGATAATGCAATTTTCCGTATAAAAATGTAATTCTATTTTTTCTTCTTTAATGAGTTTATTTAATAAAGGCACTTTTTCATAACTACGTTGCAACCTATCTACTTTATCGGTTACTACTGCTATTATTTCTTTATGTTTTTTAGCAAAGTCTATAGATTCCATAAACTTTTTGCGGTCTCCTTTAGTAGAAGATTCAGCAAACTCAAAAACTTTTAATACTTCAAGACCCTTACGTATACAATATTCTTGCATACGATGCTTTTGAGCATTAATTGAGTAGCCCTCCTCTTGCTCTTTAGATGACACCCTTGATAATAATATTGCTTTTGTTGCTACTTTTCTTTCTATCATAATAGTTTCTTTATATTTTTTATATACAACCTACATATACACATTATACTTTATTTTAATACTATAAGTTGAATAGCTACACGCAAAACTATTCTTTACGTAATGACATAATTTTAGTTCTTGCGTGTAACGGAGTTAATTTTATTTTACTATGTTGCTATCTTGCTTAATTGCCTTTAGCTTTTTCCCACTCAGAGTATCTAGCAGTTTCACGGGTAACATTCTCAAATCTACCCCATCCTTCAACATCCAGAATAGTACGCCATTTATTCCAGCTACCTATGTCAGGCGATTTATCATATATTACCGCTTGGCATAAAAAGTCGTTTTCACGTTTATTTAACTGGCGTAATGATAACTCTTTGCCTTCCCGTACATAAACATAAATTTTTATTAGCTCTGCGGTTCTAAGTGTTCCTATTACTGCCCACAGTATTTTATTTATAGGAGTGCGTAGGCTGTAATAATCTATTAGCACCATAACAGGTTTAACTTGCCAATTATTTATTATGCGTATTAGCTTATGGAAACTATCATAATCATAGGGACTTATAGATTTAACAGTTTTAAGTATTCCATGGCCTTTTTGTTCACAATAAGCGGTAAGCTCTTCTCTAATTTGTTTGCTTTCAAGATCAAAAGGAGGTTGTAAGAATAAGATTGGTTTTGATGTTAATTGTTCTTTGTGGTAGGTTTTATTATTTGGATTCGACATTTTAATACTCCCATTAGTTAAACTTAAATTGCTCAAGTTTTAACCACCAACGAATTTCAAGAAAATCCGGCGGTGGTCGGGGAGTTAGAAAAACTGCTTGAAGACAGCTACAATAGCTTTTAGGTTTAAAGTTTACACTTTAGACCCTGAACATATGCTATTATCCCCCAGACCGTAAAGTCGAGGAATGCACCATTTTATGGTTGATGCTCACCACTTCAAGTTTGGAGTTTCTACACCCCGAAATAACATTGCTGCTACTTCAGCTACGATTTTATACTGAACTCCCCGGAAAAGTCAACTCTCAATTAAGTTTTACTAAGAACTTTGAGAATAATATAGTTATCGCTCTGTTTCCTTTATCTGATAAGCTTCCTAGGTGTTAATACAAACCTATTAATATAATATATGCTATATATATGATAGTTTATGATGGATTCCCCCTGGTATCTTCTATTATTTTCTGCAATTTCACTCCGTTTTTAACTATTTTTATCTAAAAACATGTGCGCAAAGCTAGATAGGGGGTTAGCCCGCATAGAATAGGGGTATAGGGGGCAAACGCAGAAAGATTTTTTTGAGAGCATTAATCATTTATACCAAAAATTTTCACTTTTTGTATATAAAATAATTTGTTTAACTTTCACCTAATATTTCAGTTCCAGGTAAACTGCTATATAAATACATTTCAGGAGATGGTGCAGAAATTAAAGCTCTAAAAAATTAAGCGTTTCCTCTTTATTATTACATTCTTTGTCGTATTTAATACTGCACTGATCACATGCTAATTTTATCTTATCATCTGCTACCAAATCTTTTAATTTTTTTACTTCTTCTACGGTAGCAAATTTTATATTATAAAAGCCTTCTGCTGCTGCATCTGACATAAAATTTACTTCTTGTTCAACCGTCATATTTATAGTATGCATATGTCTAGTATCTCCGCTAGTTAACCAAGAAACATAAGGTAAACTACTATCGTATTTTTGAAATAATCCCCAACACCAGCCTTGCTCCGCTCCTTCCGTATTTAAAGGAATCTTAATATAGCTTGCGTTGGCAAAAATTACGCCATTGTTAAATATATTATATCTGTCTATATCATTTATATTATAATGCTGCATTTTGGGAGTATAAGCTATAATTGCTCCAGTCCAATTAGATTTACATGTAAAATGTCTTTTCATAGTTCACCTTTTTAAAATTTAATTAAAAACTTTTACAAGATAGAAAAATATATATAAATATTATTAACTCACAATAATAAAATAATATTATATAATATCATCTTCTTCACCCATTAATTTAATTAAGTCTGGATAAGTTTTTTCATATTGATCTATTAGCTCAATTGCTTCTATTTTATAATGAGATGATAATTTAACTTGATCACTTTCTACTAGCCCTCTTAACTCTTTTATTTCTTGTAAAGTAGCATAATGAACGCTAACCTCCTCCCCATCTTTTGCATCATACCATTGACTTTGAGCATCCCATAAAAGGGCATTTTGCATACTGGTATTGTCACTAAGATTTGTTGGCTCTAAATCTGACTTCACAAATAAATTTTTTCTTATTGAAGTTGCTGGACTTTCCACAATAGGTAAATATGTCAATCCAAAACACTTATCGTTAGTTATACAAAACGGTTCTGCAGGCGTTTTAGAATTAATGCTTAAAAATGCACCTTTATAGAAATCAGGAATAAAACCATAAATTTTTATTTTATAGTATTGATTTATATAATTCATATCGTTTTTAAATAAAATTTTTTCTTTCATTTTTACCTTTTTAAGTAGTTAAATTCTTTTTATCAAAGTAGCCTAGCTATTTCAGCTTTTGATTACAACATAAAATTATAAAAATCTGCTAAATCAAAAGTAGAAAAAGCTATAATAAACTATACAGATGTAGGGTTACCTAAAGCTTAATATTTTTATTTTAATATAGTTTATATATGAGTACAAAATACTCACCAAAGAATTACAGCTTGTTTGAAAAGTACCTAAGTAAAATATCAAAAGCTATAACGACTAAATTTGGCTCGAGAGAGAATATTATAACATTTTTGGAGGAGCTCTGTAATAGCGGACATGTAGGACTTGCTGCCAGAAAAACATTAAGTAATCTAATCTCGCCGCTATTGCTATACAAGGTTATTAATAGTGATAGGCACTTAAGCAAGTGTGTTAAGCTTGCTCTTACTTACGCTGCCGAAATGGCTGAAGCGGTTTTATACGATCGAGCTATTAACGGTTATGAGGAATTAATATATAATGAGCAAGGCGAATGTATTTCCAAGAAGAAAAAATACTGCTCTAAAAGTTTATTGGAATATTTAAAAGCTAACTCACCGAAATATCAAACTAATATCAAAAACGTTGGTGAGATTAAAAAACCGGATAGTATACCGATTATTTCAGATGACATTGATATATTTGAGGTAGAGGCTTATAAAGCAGAAGAAACAGAAAGTGAAGAAGAAGCAAATAGTTAATAATGGCAGAGTTAATAAACAGAAGATTATAAAATTCCCTGTAGATTGGTCGCCTTATCCGTTTCAGTTGCCGCTATGGCGTTATTTGTATAAAGGCGGTAAGAAAGCAATCGCCATCTGGCATAGAAGGGCCGGCAAGGATATTATGGGGATTAACTGGATTACGGCTGCAGCACTTCGGGAAGTTGGGATATACTGGTATGTTTACCCGACCTATAACCAAGCTAAAATGTCGGTATGGGACGGCATGACCTTAGATGGTAGAGCTTACATGTCATTTATTCCGAAATCGGCAATTGCCAAAAGTCAGCAATATAAACAAAGAATAGTATTTAAAAACGGCTCGGTAATTCAGTTTGTCGGTAGTGATAGATATGCAAGCATAAGGGGCAGCGGTATAAAAGGGGCGGTAATCTCTGAGTATTCTTATCATGACCCTAGAGCTATGAGTTCGGTAATAGAGCCGATGGTAATACGCAATAACGCCTGATTATTATATTTATATACACCTGCTGATAATGCAAAATTAACTCATGGCGAAGAGTTATATTTAAAATATAAAAATGATAAGAACGCTTTTTGTGAGATTAAGACTATTGAAGATACTACGGACTGTGAAGACAAGCCGTTAGTAGCGATTACCAGCCTTAAGTCAGTAGACATGACGACGGAAGAAATCCGTAGAGAATTCTACTGTGACTTTGAGGCCTATAGATTTAAAAGAGCTGATCAGGGCGGTACTTTTGTAGAGCAGCTGCGATTAGCAGAAGCTGAAGGACGCATTGGCTTAATACCACATGATCCTGCTTATAAAGTAAATACCTACTGGGATATTGGTATAGTTGATTATACTGTCATCTGGTTTGCGCAAGAAAAACAAGAGTCGATTGATATTATAGATTTTTATATTAATCGTGGCAAAGGCTTAGAGTTTTACTTAAATCATTTAAGATTTAGACCTTATCAATATGGGCGTAATATATTACCGCATGATATGGCTAGGCGTCAGATGCCGACTTTGGACACGAGATTACAACAAGCAAACGAGGTAGCCGAGAAGCTGTGCTTTGCACCTTTTGACTTAGGACGGAAATATTTACGTGAAGAAATGATAAACAAAGCTCGTAATTTGCTTACGGCAAACTATTTACGAATAGACGAGAGAAAATGCCGAGAAGGGTTAAACGGCTTATATGAGTTTGACGCCGGTAAGCGTAGCACTCATTCAAGTTCTACTCGGTGTACTGATATTACTGAGAGCTTTTGTTATTTAGCGATGGACGTTAAAACTGGTAAGCAGCAAGCGCAATCTGGAATTAACTACTTAAGTTATAATAAAGTTATTAGTGATTATAACGCCTTAGAATTATAGAGGAGAAAAGAAATGGGAGGGTTCTTCAGAAAACCGTTTAAGGCACTTACTGGAGCGATAAGCAGGTACGTGCCAGGCGGGAAATATCTAACTGGTCGAGAGACCGCGCGGCAGAAATCTCTTTATAATAATGATCTCAATATTTACAATAATTATGCAGCAGAGGCTCAAAGTACCATAGATAATCTTAGCAAGCAATTATCCGAATCGGCACAGAAATTGCAAAGCATCGAACAGCAGAAACATCAGCATGGACAGAATAGCGGACATTTACACAATCAGGTAGAGCAATATCAACGAGGGTTACAGAATCTAGAGCAGCAAAAAACAGCTTTAGGGTCTGAAGCTAACGCTTTACAAATTGTTGCTCCTGTCGGTGATAATAGTACCAATAAAATCAGTAAAAATCGTAAGACCAATCAACACGAATATAGCTCGGAATATATTTATTTAGCCGAACAGCAAGTAATAGCCGAGTCCGGTTATTCATATTTTCCATTCTTTGTCACAAGGTAGATTAAAGAGGAAGGAGAAGTATACGGCTATGCTCCTGCTCATCATGTACTCCCTGATATAAAGCTACTTAACTCATTAAGACAAATAATGCTTAAGGTAGCACAGAAACAATTAGAGCCGCCATTGTTAGTGCCGAAAGACGGTTATTATTTACCACTATACACCAAGCCAGGTTCAATAAACTTTTATCGTAACGGCATGGCAGATAAGATAATACCGCTTACAGCACATAAGAATATCATACCAACCGAGATAGAACAAAACCAGTGTCGAGATTAGTGTCGAGATTCGATATTTAAAGCGTTCTATATTGATATATTTCGTATGCAGAAGGAAAACAAAGAAATGACTGCAACGAAGGTGCAAATCCGGAATGAAGAACAAATGCGGATGATGTCACCAATGGTTGGCAGAATCGAGACTGAGTTTTTAAACCCGTTTATTAAAGCTATTTACGGCATACTTAACAAATATAACAAATTACCGATATTAGAGGGACTCGCAAATGTGCAGTTAGATATCAGCTACACCTCCCCTTTAACAAGAGCGCAGAAATCAGCGGCTATTACCAGTATTGAGCAGATTATAGGGTTTGTGCAACGTAGCGGCATTAGTAACTTCTGCCCTGAAATATACGATAAAATAAACTTTGATGAATTCTTAAAGCTATTATTTGAGTTAAGAGATGCACCACAAAGAGTATTAAAGAGCGAGCAGGAAGTATTACAGCTAAGACAACAACGTAAAATAGCACAGATGCAGCAAATGCAGCAACAACCAGTATAGGGATAAGTTAATGAAGATTTTAATTGAGAACAATAAACCTGTTGAAAACGACTTAGAACTGACCATATCTAAAGCAAAAGATTTAGCACAAATTTATAGTAGAATGTTCACCTCAAAAGATGGTATAATGATACTTGAAGATTTAGCCAATATGACCGGCATGTATCGCAGCAATTTTATAGTCGATAATGATAGGCACACCGCTTTTTTAGAAGGACAGAGGGCATTGTTTCTTTATATCTGTTCCCAGCTGGAAAATAATACAAATAATATGGAAGGAAGTAGTTAATATGTCAAAAGTTAATCCGAGAGTAGATTTGGCTTTTAAAAAAATCTTTGGGGTAGAAGAAAATAAGGATCTACTGATATCTCTTATTAATTCAATAGTGTCAGAAGAAGACCAAGTTGTAGAAGTAATATTGCTTAATCCTTACAATCCCAAGAATTTTAAAGCAGACAAACTCTCTATTCTTGATATAAAAGCAAAAAGCGAAAGCGGTAAAAGATATAATATCGAAATCCAAGTAACCGATGAAGCGGATTATGATAAAAGAGCTTTGTATTACTGGGCAAAAATGTATACGGAGCAATTAAGGGAGGGATCAGATTATTCGGAATTAAATAAAACGATAGGAATACATATACTCAATTTTACCAGTATTACAGATACGGATAAGTATCATAACGCTTTTCAGTTAAAGGAAATAGAAAGCGGTTTAGTATATTTTAAAGATATAGAATTACATACAATAGAGCTTAATAAGTTTGCTAAAAATGCTAAAGAGGAGCTAACAGATATAATAGCAAAGGTAAAGAACTCGTTAGATGTATGGCTAGCTTTTTTAACTCGTCATGATTTACTTAACAAAGACAACTTACCGAAAGAACTAAACAATAAAACACTACAGAAAGCATTAGCAGTACTTGAGGTAATGAATTTTAGCGAAGAAGAAAGAAATGCGTATGAAGATCGTTTAAAGTGGCTCATGATTGAGGCTAATATTCTCAAAAAGGCTGAAGCAAAAGGCAGAGCTGAAGGAAAAGCTGAGAGAAATATAGAAATAGCAAAGAATTTATTAGTTAAAAATATCGATATAAATACTATATCAGAAATAACAGGGTTATCGGTAGAGGAAATAAAGGAACTAAAAGAGTAATACACAGTTAATAGGTGGTCGTTCCCCGCTACGCAGTATAACGACCATAAAAGGACGGCGTCGTGTTAGATAAGCACCCAAACCTGCAAAACGACGCAGTCACGACGTAAGTATATTATACTACTAAACGATTCAACCCACAACAAATTATTTTATATTTAGATTGAAAAAGATACTTTTTTTATAAGGAATAAAAATATGATAGAAGAACAAAATACGTTACAGGAAAATAATATAGGAGAAGCAGCTACGTCATGGCTTTCCAGCTTACCGGCAGAGTTACAAAAAGCCGAGTCTTTGAATAAGTTCAAAGATATATCCTCTTTAGCAAATAGTTATCTAGAAGCAGAGAAGAGCTTAAACAGCCGTATTGCGATTCCTAAGAATGATGCAGCTGAAGAAGATTGGCATAAATTTTATAGTCGTTTAGGACTGCCGGAAGATAAGAAATATACGGATAAGCGAGAGGCTGAAGATGAGCAATATTTAAGACAATATGAAGAGATGTTTTACCAAAGCGGCTTGAGTAAAAGGCAAGGAGAGAAGTTACTTGGCAGTTTATATAATTATTCTACAGATCTGCAGTCGAGACAGCAGGAAGAGTTGGAAGGAGTCCGCAATTCAAATATAGATTGGTTAAAGAAACATTATAACGACGGCTTTGATAGTAAAATGTCGGTGATGCAGGCGGCACTTAGTAAATTCGGCACGAAAGAATTAGCGGGATTAATAGAGGAATCAAATTACTCACCTGCGCTAGTAGATTTGCTCGTTAAGGTCGGTGAAACATTAAAATCGGACTCATTAGTAACAGGCAACGAAAAACCTGTAATACTAGGCGCTGAATCGGAATTAAAAGAGATAAAAAAGCTTGAATCCGACCATGATTTTATGGTAAAATATAGGAATAAAAATCATACGGGTCACGGGTCAGCCGTAACTCAAATGAACGAATTATACACGATCGCTTATAATACCAAGTGATAACTTCTTCGGGTCGTAAACTTTTCTAAAAAGTGAGCGGTAACCTTTTAAAAAGAAGCCACTAATAATTATCAAGTTAGATATTTATTAAAGCTTAACAATTTAAAAAGGTTACCGAGATGGAACAGATTACCGACGCACTAAAAGAACAATTCGCCCGCAATATCGCCTTAGTGGCACAACAAGAAGGCTCGAAACTCCGCAAATACGTCAATAACGAAACGCAAGAAACGGAAGTAATCCATTTTGAGACAATGGGGACTCATGAGGCATTACCGAGACACAAAACAGCTTCAGGTTATCATGAACCTAATCACCCTGACCAGTTAGAGAAACTTACTGATTTTAAAACTCCTGTAATAACAAGACGCCAGGCAGTAGCGCAAGCTTATTACTGGACGGCGGCGATGGATAGAAACGATAAGCTTAATCTGTTAAGTAACCCTACCAGCAAATTTCCTAAGATGGCGGGTTATGCGATGGGTAGACAACAAGACCGCTCTATAATAAACGCTTTTGCTTCGCCTATTAATAGCGGTAGAACAGGACAAAATCTCATCTACTTTGATGTAGCAAATAAAGTTATTCCGGTTGGTGTAAAACTGGTGGATGCGACACTTGCATTGTACGCTAATAATTTGATAGGTGACAATAACGGACAGCAGGGAGCTGTTAAAGCAAAAGAAGCGTTAAGAGTCGGAGGACTCACTGTCGATAAGTTATTAAAAGCGCATCAATTATTAAAAAAGCATAGTTTTGGAGCAGATGAGAAATATTATATTGTCTGTTCTTCTGCTCAAATCGGTAATTTACTCCGAGACAGCCAAGTAACAAGCCATGACTATAACAGTGTTAAAGCTCTTGTTAGCGGTGAAATAAACTCATTTGTCGGCTTTAATTTTATCATTACCGAGATGCTAGGAGGTATTAGAGGAACTGCAAACTCTATTCGAGACTGTTACGCTTTCACTGAAAGCTCTATAAGATTTGGCAGCGTTACTGGCTCCGTTGAGCGTCAAATAGATAGGCTGGTGCAATATCATTATGCACCGAGTTTATATTATTCGGAAAGTTTCGGCGCAACTAGAACTGAAGAAGGACAAATAGTTTGCATTAAATGTTTAGAATCTGTGGACGCGGCAGGACATAGAGGCGATCACTGGAAGATTTCTGCTGATGATGCTCATTTTAACGGCGCTACTTCAGCAAGTATAGTGCCATGGCAGATGGTGGGTAATGCGTGCCGCAATGTAGATAATACAGCTGATATTGCCGTTAATGCTTTAGAGCCTTTATTAGTTAAATAAATTATTTCTTAAAGTAATTAACTTGAAGTAATTAAAATGAAACAAGAAATAATCCGTAAAGCTTTAGTGTTGCTTGGCTCTAACAGTAGCAGTTACAGCAACGTGCAAAGCGGTAATAGCATCTCTAAAGCAGAGAATCTTTGTGAGGAGTTTGTAGAGCCGGCAACAGAGGAAGCTTTGTTGTCAGTTAAATGGGATTTTGCTTTAAAACGAGTGAATAAAATAGACGCAGAGACCAGCGGATTTAAAGAAATACCGAATATCAGCGATTGTATTAAACTTGCCGTTATAGTGCCGTCTAATTTGGGGAGGAAAGATTTACTTTAAAGGCGGTAATCTTACCTCGCTCTTTTATTACAGCGGTAAGATTTTAGAATTACTGCTTAATAATGATGGCAGAGCCTGGCAATTAGTCCCACAAAACTTTAGGCTAGTTGTCGCTCTCTCATTAGCATCGAAAGTAGCTTTTGCCCTTTACTCCGATAGCTTATTTGCTGATGGTCTGAAGAAACAATATTTAATTCATTTAGACCAAGCAAAGCGGCTTTATAATATCGGCTATAATATAGTTAACTCCGGTGAAGTATAGGTAAAAGTAATTTTAAGATAAAATTTTATGTCTGAACAATTTATCTATTCACAGAAAAACAATTTTTCGGGCGGGGAATTAACGCCTACTATCGAGGGACGCACGGAGCTTGGGCTTTATCAGAACGGCGCAAAAAAACTTACTAACTTTGTAATCTTGCCGTCAGGGGGAATTGTCAGGCGGCATGGGACTAAATTTGTGCATTTGTTTAAGGATTGTTGCCCTCGGAAAATAATCAGCGTGATGTTCTCAAGGGAATTATCATATTTACTGGTATTTGAAGCCCACCTAGACAAGACAATATGTTTATTCTTTGTTGATGGCAATTTGTTTTTGACTAGTAAAGTAATTCAGGATGAGGGGCAGAATTTCCATTTTAAACTTAAGAATTTCTCGCATACATGCTTTCAGGGAATAGCTTATATTAGCTTCGGTATTAATAGACCGATATTTAAATTTTCTGTTGACCCTGGTATAGTACAGGAGTTTTACAAGCATATAGCAGGTAGCGGGGCTACATCATCGGTTACACAAGCAGTAAATTTTCCTGATAAAGAAAAAATGTTTATTATAGAGCCGTTAAAAGCTCATGTTACTTATTATAAGCAAATGCAAAATAACGTATCAACACAAAAACCTTTTAATGAAGTAATCTATAATGCTGATATTGATAAAATAAATGATGTGTTAAAGAGTTTACATGCAGCAGGAAATGTTAACATTTACGAACAAAAGCAGGAAAAACTATATGCAAGTAGTGTAGTTACCTTTGAAAACCGCTTGTGGTGTTTTGGGGTAAATAAGAATATTCATTTAATTTGGGCAAGCTATAAGGGTGATTTTTACGATTTTCGTATGTCTTATAAAACTTTGCTTGAAGCACGCAATCCTCTTACTGCAATATCAGCTACTTTTTCTTCAAGTACTTTTGATAATGTATTATGGGCTGTGCCTTTCTCGAGTGAGATGTTGCTTGGCACTACCGACGGCATTTATTTAATAAAAGAAGGTGATAGATCAAAAGGCGAGTTTATCAGGATACATAAAGAGTTAGACGTACCGGTATCACCTATTAAGCCGGTTATAATCGGTAAAACAATATTTTTTGTCGAAGGTAGCGGTACCAAAATCAACAGCTTATATTACTCACAAGAAAAAGGCGGCTTTCAGCTCTCGGATATAACCGCCTACGCCGAGCATATATTTAGTAGCGGAATCAGGCAAATAGTCGGTATTAATAGCCCGTTTTCTATGATTTTTGTTGTGCTTAAAAACGGCTCATTTGCCAGCTTTACTTACTCGCAGGATTTAAAAATAATGGGCTGGACACCGCATAATTTAGGCGGCAATAATGCGATAGTGTTAAGCATTACTCCTATCTACAGCGAGGATGAAGATAAGTTATTTTTTCACGTAAGAAGATTAGACGATATAGCAGGAGGCAGTAAAGAATATATTGAGGTACTAGCGACAAAATATTTTACTATTAAAAGCTCTGAAATGCACAAGCCGGTTTATTTGGATTGTTATGTAGATATAACAAGACCGGAAGAGGCAGCGTTAGACCATGCTATAAAACAAGCTATTAAAAATGATAGTGGCGTAGAATTTAGAGGCGATAACACTAAGCTTGAAAATCTGGTACAAACACAAGCAGCAAATATCCTGAAACTAAATATTGGAAACGCTGATATTGATAATAACTTTATCGATAATAATTTTAAAGTTAATAATAAGCTTGTTAAGGATTTACTTACAAATGTGCAAGCTTCGTTAAAATTGTTCTTACAGAAATATTATAAAGAGCAATTGTCGCTTATAATGGAATTAATGGCTAGCTGCTTTGCATTTTACCGTTTAATAGGCAGATTATACTCGCTACTCTTGGATATCTTTAGCGAAGAAAACGAGAATATAGGGACGGCAGAGCAAATATTAAATGATGCGGAGCGGCTAAGCAATGATATAGCGATGTTGGTTACTAATATAGCAGGGCAGGACTTAAGCATTCCAAGTGAGATAAATAATAGCAGCTTAATAGAGTATCTACCAAATAACGCATTTTCCTTTAATATAAGTATTTGCGATAAAATCAAACAGCTAGATATAAATTTAATCAAATCATTAATCAGAGATATTAAAGAAGTAATAACTCTTACTAAAACCGCTATTGATTTGCAATTTGAAAAGATGCAAGAAATAAACGAGCTGCATAAGAGTGCGGCAGAGCTAAATAAAGCGTTGATTTTATATTATGCCAATAAGGATAATGACAACAGAAAAGAACTACTTACCAATTTACAAAAGTTTTTTAATAAGCGTATCCATAGTTTCTATAACGTTCTAAATGCTATTTGTCACCCTATTTTAACACCTTATATATTTGTAGCGAAATAAAAGAATTGGTGTTAAAAGAAATATCAAATTTAAATCAAACTACTAACGAGCTACAGCTAAAAAATAAAGTTAAAGCCGCAGTCCTTAATTTAATCAGAAAATTAGAGCAGAAATACGAAGCTAGTAAAATAATTAGTGTATCGACTAGTAAAAGACAAAAAGAAATTACTGATTTATTAACTAACTATTTATTAGAAAAAAACTTAAGCACTGAATTAAAAGAATTTTTACTAACCAAAGAATTTAGAAAATACGTTAAGCAAATTATAGAGCAACATTATATAGCTGACAGCTCAAGCGACGAGAGCGATATTGAACCTGAAATTACCAGCCATGATGAGGATCAGCTAAGCGTAAAAGTTTTTGATTTAATGCAAAATATTGGAGAAAACTTAAGAATATTTCATAATAGTATAATAGAGTATGCTGCGCTTATTATGCCTAATGACTCAAGACTATTACTTAAGGAGATCCTGGAAGATGGCAATAACCTTAAACTTGAGAAATATCTACTCTTATCGAAAAAATACTTTCCGTTATTTAAAAAGATGTTTCCTGATTTTAGCGTACATGATCTCGCACATCTTGCCCGTCACTGTTTGCCGTCCTTTAATCAGATATCGGCTAATTGGCTGCTTGATATTTATAAAAATAATATGGTGGCGATACTCGGTGATGAAGAAATGCACGAGCTAAAAATTATCGACAAAGTAGTAATAAAGCTAAAGCAGCCGGTAAGGTTTTTATCACTCGGTTTTAATTATAGCTCAATATTGCAGACATTTCCGTTTATTTTCCCTGATGAAATTGAACATAGCTATAAGAGTAATGTAGAAATCGGTATAAAAGTATTTAATACGAAAGGCGGTTATATAGAAGAGGCACTTGAGAACGGCGAGAGACATACGCAGCATCTTAATAGCAGATTTGTTGATAGTGACGATTTAGTTAGATTCGGTAGCGGAAAAAAGCATTTAGGGGAATATTTAGGAGTTAATAACGCTCTAAACCTACTTACCACCCCTTACAAATCAGGGTGGGTGAATTTTATTTTAAAAGAGCAAATTAAGCAGGACGTAGATTTTACTTTTGTGGTAGATAAGCCTTGCCCTGCAAGTATTTTAAAAATATACGCCAAGGCTAAAATATTACCAAGTTATAAAGAATTATAAACGTTATAGCTCTCTTATGAAGAAAAGAACCATAACGCTAGAAGTGGCATATATGCTAGCTGAGTTTACAGCAACTGACGTACCTAAACTTTTTATACCTAGCATGATAAATGCTGCTTTACTACACGATACGATAGAAGACACACCGCTCACGGAAGAAGAGATTGCCATTATTTTTGATAGAACTACCGCAACACATGTAGAAGGCTTAACCCGTGTTAAACCCTATGGCAAAATTAGTGCTGAAGAAAGTTTAAATTTATTAGTCAAGCAAAGAAGACACGAAACAATACTTATAAAAATGTTTGATCGAGTCCATAACATGCAAACCTTGGGAGCTAAATCCCCTGAAAAGATTAAGAAGATTACAGAAGAAACTATAAAAAGTTTTATACCTTTTACCATATATTTAGGTATAACTCAAATAGAGAAAAAATTAACTGAATTATGTTATAAGTACTTACCGATCAAGCCATTTTTGATAGAGAAGAATTTAATAGCGTGGGAGGAAAGTTCCCTGCCTCTTTTTCCAATTTTTCAAAATGGTACATACCAAATATAAACCCTATACTCGCGGGTACCATAATAATTAATAATCCATAATTATTGAAATGCATTATTAACCAATTAATACCAAACGAACTAATAACGTACATTATTGCTCTTGATGAAGCATACATTAATGCGCTGTAAGTAAAACGCTTAAAAACAGGAAAATGCTTAACTAAAATAGGAAAAGCAGGAGGAGTAGAGGTGCCAAAAAATACTACAAATAATTGTATTAAAAATATTTGAGTTGAATTAGTTACATTGTCTAGTAAATAAGGACAAAAAAGAACAAACGGAAGGAATAGAACCATCCTAAATTTTAGAATGCGTAAAGGATATATATAATAACTCAAATAAGCAGTTATTATCATTCCTAAAACTTGTACAACAGAAACAGAAAGGTTATTACGTATAATTTGCTCAGCACTAAAATTAAAAGAAATTTTTAAAATATTTCCACAATGTATAAAGGCAAAATAAAAACATACAGGCCATGCACATTCCATAAGCATTAAAGCCAAAGCACTTATTTTATTTACTTTTATATTATAAACAAAATTATCTTTTAGAGTTTTTTCATCTATATTAGCTTCTTGGTACTGTTTTTTAATCCGTCTCTTTGCATCAGCAAATTCTACAGTCTCACGTAAAGCATTTCTAGCAAACCCCCCTACTAATGCTATTGTAGCTCCAAATAAAAAAGCATATCTCCAATTAGTGCCGTAAGAAGTAACAAGAGTAGCAACAAATAAAGATGCGCAACCACCTAACCCAGCACAAGCTGAAGTTGCTGCAACACTTGGAAATTGTATAGACGGCTTGGTAACTTCTGTTATATACAGACCCGCTCCTATTATTTCCCCCATAGATGACATTCCTTGAACAATACGACATATTGTTATCACCCACGCAGACATAACTCCCATTGTTGCATAAGTGGGAAAAACAGCCATAACGAAACAAGATATAGACATCATAAATGTTGTAATAATAACTGTAGATTTTCTTCCTAAGGTATCACCTAGCCATCCAAATAAAATCGCTCCAAATGGCCTAAAAACAAATGCACTACAAAAGGCTAAGGAAGAAAAAAATGTATTATTGTGAATACCATCTGGCTTTGGAAAAAAAATCTCATTTAAAAATACTGCCATGTGTATATAAAGCATTAAATCAAAATATTCAAGAAAAGTACCTATGGAAAGTATACCAACGGCTTTTTTTTGTTCTTTATTTAAGTTCCTTTGCTCTTTCTCATAGCCTAACATCTTCTTAACAATTTAATTAAATGCTAAAAAACTATATTTTTTCCGTTGAAAGTCAAGAAGAATTTTCGCCTTTTGCGATAAAAAGATGAAATGTGGCTTAAACGCTTCATTATCACTTTATTTATTTAAATTTTTTGAAGTTTTTAGGATAGGTGTTAATAAAACGCCTTAGTATTGAGGAAATGGCAGAGCAAAAAAGATTATAATATATCGCAATGATGATATTTAGCAACATCTCCCGCTAAGTTAGTTTTTCCGTAATGTTCTATATTTAAAGGATCATTAAGAGTATGCGAAAAGTCAGCTGCTACAAAAATATCTAGAGCCTCGGATATTATCTGTGACGTCAATATTTCATTATTAGGATGATTATTGTACGTTGAGCCGACAAGCATCAGATATTTAATTGCTTTATCTAAGATGCCTTTTAAGTAAATGGGCTTTGATTGTAAAAATCCTGCTATATCGAATATTTCATCATTTCCACCTTTCATATATTTTTTACATATCGCGCTTTCTAAGTTATTTCCTACGGCTATATAATTTTACTTTATTTATATCTTGTTTAGTACCATAGCCATGATAATATGTAGTTTGTGCTTCTTTCTGCTCCGATATCATTATCTTTAAAACTTTTTTGTTTTGGCACTTTGGATTTTACATTCACTCCTAAATTTTTCTTATTACCATAATTTCTTAATTAACAGTTAAATAATTAGTAGACAATATAATTATTTTTTATATAAATAAGCATATAAAACAATTTAAAATGGAACTAACGATATGATAGAACTATTTGAAAGATTTGCGAATGATAATACCGAGATGTATTTTGATGACCGCACTCCTGTGTCTTTTAAGAACACAATAGAAAAATTGTGTAAAAATAATTCTCCTGCCGAAGCTCAACAAAAAATTCTAACTTCTTTACAAGCTTATGTAGCAGGAAATGCTAATAATGAAAATATGAAAGAAATAAAACATTTTCATGATTGGGCGCTTAATATTCATAACTCTCACTTAATAGCTCCTCCTGAGGGCGGATGGCCAAATAATATTTTTTTTAGAATATTACTAGAGCTTCGCACATTAAATTCAGCAGATCAGTTAAATCCTCAAGAAATTCTAATGCTGTGTATGATGGAGGGAATTAACGGTAGAAAAATTAATAAGGGTGAAACACCTACTACAGATTTTATTTCCACAACTCTTGCTACTCAAGTTGTCAAAGCTGTTAATACATTAGGGATCGAGGATGAAAAAAGTCAAATTTTTAAACAAAAATATGTACAAAATTCTAGCCTAGTTAAGCAATATAAATCGTTTATGCAAGGATATGAAGCCTTTAAAAATTCTCAAGATTCATTAATCGGTTATTTAGCTGCCAAAGATGCACTTGAATTAGAACATACAAAGAATCCTAATACCGGAGCAAATGCTTATTTACCTAAAACATTAGCGCCAGAATTCTTAAGTCAATTAGATAGTGTACAAATTAAAGCTTCTGAAGTTACAGATTTTTTAAATAAACAAGCTGATGAATTTAAAGAATTAATCCCAAATATAGGAAAAAATAGAATTTCTAAATCAGAAGAATTACTTTTATGGGATCTATCAGAATATGTAGAAAAAATAGTAGTAGCTTTAAAATTAGCTAATATAGATAATTTAGATATGCTTTTAAGTAAGCCATTTGTTGAAGAAATTATTACTCGTAATAAAACTGGAAATTATCCTGTTGCTAATGAACGTGCTATGGATTTAAAAGAGCTTGAGCAGGTAACAACGATATTTCAACAAGAAGAAATTCATGATTATAATGAACCAGGTATATTAGGAAATACAAACGATTTATTAATATGAAAACTTTCCGGAATATTTCTTGATCACAATAGGCATTATTGCATGACTCGATTTTTCCGTCATTGTAAGGATATTCGAAGAATCAACGCGGCAATCTAAGACTCTTGCCGTCATTGCGAGCGAAGCGAAGCAATCAAGCTCTTTTTTCTTAGATTGCCACGCTTTTTGCAATCGCTCGCAATGATTTTTGTAGTGTGCCACGGTCGGGATGCTGCTTCTCCTCATAATGACAGTACTCACATGTAACAATAATTTATTAGTAACCGTTTAGAAATTTATCATATGTAGCCATCACGCCTGCTTTATCTCTTTCTCGTACTCGCTTGTTGCCTAAATATACTCCCCACGGTTCTAAATTTTTGCTAACTATTGATCCCGCTCCTACAGCCACTCCTTCTCCAATTGTAACTCCCGGTAAAATAACGCAATTACTACCAATTATACTGAATTTTTCTATAATTATCGGGGCTTGATAAATATTTCTGTATTTTTCTGGAATAGTTGAATTGCCAAATCCCCAGTTTTTGAAATCATCAGTTTTAGTTACGATTCTACTACCGCTAGAAATAGCTGTAAAATCCTGTATCTCAAAATGGTCTCCACCATTGATTGAACAAAAGCTAGCAATATGAACAAAATTACCAATTTTCATCTTTTTTTGTGCGTATATGAATACAAAATCATCAATGATAACGTCATGCCCAAATTCTATATTTTCTTTACCTATTATTTTGGTATACTCGAAAGTTTTTAAAGGCATTTTATTATTTTCTATTAATTAGCAATAATTTTATATATTTTATTCCACTCATTAATACTTGCTTTTTTGAAGTATGTACTATTTTATTAAACAATGACTTTAATAAAGCTCTACCTGAAACCTCCTGATTAAACGAACCATTTAAAGAGGCGATTTCCCAAAATTTTTTATCATCAAAATTATATTTTGTTATTAAAATATAACGTATGTCAGTATCTTTTAGCCAATTATACAATTTTTCAATAGCAAAAATATTATAGCATCCCATTCGAAGATAAAGAAAAGCTTTTTCGATTTCGTACTCTTCAGAACCCACAAAATCTTTATTGTATAAAAAATCTTTAAACCCTTCCTTAAAAACTGCAATAGGCATTTCATCAAAAAAAGATCTCATAATTAAATGCGCTTCAGTCCTTCCTCTAATTTGATTCTCTAAACTTGGACTACTAGTATTTTTATTATTTTTAAGAATTCGGAATTTAACTAATTGCTCAGGCAAAACATGTAATTGAAATTTTTTACAAAATTTAATCCACATATCTAAATCAGGAAGTTGTCGGTATCTATTATCATAAAGGCCTAATACATCGTAGCATTTTTTTTTAATAAGTATGCTTGGATGACATAAACAATTTCCTTCAAAAAAAAACCTTTTTAACCACTGACCCGAGGATCTATTATTTTGTTGAAAAATATCACTAAAAAAAGGCTTTTCTTCTGCTTTAAATGGCTTCATATTTTCATCAAGAAATAATGCAGAGCTAAATACCGCATCTATTTTTCTATTATCTAACAGAAAACTAATTTGCTTTTGTAATTTATCTTTTACCCATACATCATCAGAATTAATAACTGCTATGTATTCACCCTTTGCCATTGAGATAGAATTATTGATAGCCGCACAAGCACCTTGATTATGTTCAAATATAAAAAACTTTATTTTTTTATTTTGAATATTTTGGATCACTGCAACGGTATTATCAGTAGAGCCATCATCCGTAATAATTATTTCAAAATCCTGAAAAGTCTGATTAAGAACGCTATATATCGCTTCTTTTACATATAATCCATGATTATATGAAGCCATTACGACACTAATTAAAGGATTATTTTCTTTCATGACACCTATTTTCTAAAGTATTTATACCATAAACGATAAATAATAGGAGGGCACATTAAATCAATAATTATCCATCCTAATCTAGGCATACATAAATTCCAACCGTTAATACGTAAATAATTATATATGGAAGATATGGATTTTGTCTTACTATAATGAATTTTTAGAGTATTAAATTCATTGTCAAATTTATAGTTTAAAAATTTATTGTAAGTAGGAATAATGGTTAGCAAATCTAAATTTCTTTTTTCTTGAGTTTTCTGAGACCATACTCCATCCTTGTGAATTCTATAGATAGACATAGGTTCTTTTAGATAGCCTATTAGACCATATTGAGAATTGACTATATTGAACATCCAATCATATACTTCCATTTCAAAGAGAGAGTCGGGTATTTGTTCTATTATTTTTTTCCTATACATACAAGTAGAAAAGTTACCTATAAAATTATGAGAAATTAAATCTGCCGTAACTAAAATTTCTTTTTTATGACTCATATCATCTGATAAAGAGAAACGCCCGGTAAATTGATCACGCCTAATGAATCTATTGTAACAGAAACTACATTCTTGATGATTATCTAAAAACTCCATTTGCTTTAAAAGCTTAAAAGGAGAAGTCCAATAATCATCTCCCTCTAGAACAGCTATATATTCACCCTTACATGCTCGAAAAGCACGTTGATAATTTTTAGTAATTCCTAAATTTTTAGAAGAATTAAGCACTATAATATTATCATTTTGAAGTTGATATTCTTCAATAATTTTTCTTGTATTATCCGTAGAGCAATCATCTGCTACTACAATCTCATATGCAACAGCTAGTTGTTGCATTAAAATACTATCAATAGCTTCTCTTATATACTTTTCGTTATTATAAGATACAAGCAATATACTTAATTTAAGATGCATCATTATTCTTTATTTTAGTTAAAATTGTATTTTTACTTTTATAAAACACTTAATACTAGCCTTGATATCACCTCAACCTCATTTATAGTCAAACTATTATACAAAGGTAAGCATAATATACGTTCAGAAATATCTAATGATATTGGCACATGACTTGGCTCAACATAATTGAGCGTAGATAAAGAAGGATAGAAATATCGACGTGCGAAAATGTTATTATTATTTAATATTTTTGTTACTTCTAATAAATTTTTTTGAGATGGTAAAATTATAGGATAATAGGCATAATTATAAGTTGTTCCTTCTCTTATTAAGGGTTTAATAATCTCTTTATTAATTAATAATAAACTATCATATAATTCAGAAAGTTCTTTTCTTTTCGCTATCAAGTCAAAAATTACCGGCAAATTACATAATCCCATTGCTGCGTGCAATTCTGAATTTTTACCATTGATTCCAATCCCAAAAAAATCTTCCGCTCCATTATGACCAAAATTTCTCAAATAAGAAGATTTATGCGCAATATCCTTATCAGAGGTGATAATAGCTCCTCCTTCTATAGTTTGAAATAACTTAGTCGCATGAAAGCTTAAGGTAGAAATATCTCCATAATTTACTAAAGGAATATTTTTATATTCTACTCCAAAACAATGTGCAGCATCATAAATAACTTTTATTCCATAACTACAAGCAATCTTTTCTATATTTTCTACATCACAAGGATTACCATAAACATGCGTTGCTATTATGGCCGTAGTTTTAGCTGTTATAGCTGCTTCTATTTTTTTGGGATCTATAGTCAAGCTATCTGATTCAATATCTACGAAAATTGGTTTACATCCTTCCCATGCTATGGAAGAAGTAGTCGCTACATATGAAAAAGGTGTGGTAATAATCTCGCCAGTAAGATTTAAAGCTTTTATCGCTATCTGAAGAGCAATAGTGCCGTTTGAAAGAAAGAAACAATAATCAGTTTTAAAAAAATTTTTAAGCTTAGATTCAAGCTCAAGAACAAAAGGGCCTGCGTTAGTTAACTGCTCATTTTGCCAAATTTTTTTTACATAACCAATATACTGATCTATAGGAGGAAGATAAGGCTTTGTTACAGGAATCATAATTATTATTTATACATATATAATGATTGATAGAAAAATATCGTTTATACGTTGATAAAAATACAGTAACTTTTTAAATTATACTATAAATTTTTTATCCTGACTAACCTTTAAGCAAAAAAATGTAATGAATATGCACTTTTTATTTTAAGTGCATGAAGGGGCGTTCTATATAGAGATAGCTAATTGTTGATAAGAACGTTGCTAAAATAAATGCTATACAGTTAAGCATTGAAAAAGAAAACTTGGAAAGCATAGTGATATCTAGAATATATAATTTTGAGACCGTCCAAAATACAGCAAATATTACCATCGCATGAAGCAAGTAAAAGCTATAGCTTATGCAGCCCATTGATACAATTGTTTTGGTAGTTAATATTTTCGGTTTAGTAATCACAATGGCGGCAAATAATATTGTTACTAACAACCATCTCTCCGGCCCATAATCTCCAATACCATAATATTTCATAAAAACTCCAGTTATAAATGTCAATATAATTACTATATAACCAATTATGCATGATATTTTGCTAAATTGTTGATACATTAATGGAACGCAGATTGCTCCGGATATAAAAAACACCCACGCAGAGTGACGTATTAAAAGTATGTCACAAAGTGCGAATACAATTATAACAACCCAAGTAAATGAACGCCAAGTTTGTATAAAAATAAATAATATCGGTAATAACACATAAAATCGCCATTCTATAGCTAACGTCCAATTCACTCCAAGTACAATTAGCTAGATTAAAGCCGTTTATAATAGGAAGAGGAAGTAGACCAAATGATAGAAGTTTAGGTAATTCAGGTAAAATTCCCAACAAAGATTGTTTCACAGGCCATGTACTCCATAAAGTAAGCATAAGAGCTACGATACAAGCACAAAAATACGCTGGGACAATTCGCAGTAAACGTTTTTTATAAAATAAAGTCCAATCTATTACTTTAGCGTAAATGATTTTATGAGCAAATAACATCCCTGTTATACAAAAGAATAATTGAACTCCCAGTGCACCGGTAAAATGAAATAATGTATATTCCTGTTTGATAATATGTACTTGTACATGAGTTAAAGCTACTAACATTGCGGCAATACCGCGTAGACCATCTAACCATTTGCTTTCAGGGTGTGCTTCACTGCTTAAAATGGGAATAAGGCGTGACAGAATCCACGTTGTAGTAAGTATAATTACAAATATTCCTACTGCTAGTAAAAACACAAAAAAATCTCTTTCTATTATAACTTTCATATATTTTTATTATAAAGTTACTCAATCTATAAAAGCGGAAGGTATATCTCTTAATAGTCCTATATGTCTTTCTACAATTTCTAAAATTACTACGTTGGGTTGCTCTTGCTCTATCAGTTTATAATCTATTTCATAATTCCAGATATATGTGGATTTAGAAAAATTTGGCGCTACAAACGGTAATAAATTAATAAAAAAAGAATCTCTAAAAATAACTGCTTTAGGTAAAGAAAGGTTATCGGTTTTAGTAACTATCGTTGAAGAAGGTAAGCTTTCGTTTGGTAAAGAAGTAATAGAATAAGGAATAACAGGGTTATGTATTATTTCAGTATAAAATTCCTTTTCATCTAAAGTTATCATATTGGCTAAATCTCCTATAAACTCCAAACTATTCATTTTAACCCTAAAATCATCTAAATTAGAATACGGGATTGATGAGAAATGTTCATGCAGCTCTTGGTATAAATCCTGATAATATAAAAATGCTCCTAAAGGAGTCCAATGTGTATCAGTGCAATAGTAAAGCTTTCCTAAATATTTGCTTTTTTGTAGCTTATTAATAGAGTAGATAATTTTTAACTTATTATCTAAATGATCTATTAGCTGCTGTACTCTAGTTAAGCTATTTTTAGCTTTTTTATTAATGGAGTTTGGTAAAAATTCTGAAAATACTTCTTCTTTATTAGGAGGAATCATTATAATAAAAATAATTCCTTTTTTTTGCATCCAATTATTCCAACTTATTAATTTGTTAGAAATGATATTTAACTCTTCTAGGGTAAATAAATTTGTTCCCAAATAATCAGCGATAGGCTCTCCATCATTTTTAGCATTATAAAACAACCAATTATTTTTCCCAAGCAAAACTACTTTTTTTGAAGAAGTTTTAAATATATGACGTTTTAACCAATTATTTATTTTAATACATACAGAATGAAGAATGAAATTATCTTCAAAATATTTTTCATATTCTTTCGTAAATTTTTGAGGAGATTTTATTAATAGTCCTAAGGAAGGTAATGATGCTAAATTTCTATTTTCGTTTATTTGACTTCTAATTAAAGTGAAATTTAGAAGCCATGAGATAATCAAGATGGTAGCTAGTAAAGTAACATATAACCTGGATAATTTTATGCTCATTCCTTAAAACCTAAAATAAATAAACGGGTTATGGGTTGTAGAAAAAATTTCTATAATAGATAGACTAAATAATAACAAAGAAAAACTTATTAAGACAAGACTCTTTGCTACTTTAAGAATTCTTAAATTCTGTATAATATAATTATCTTCTAACTTCAGCCACTGAGTATAGATATTTAAGTTTTTCCAATAAATGCAACCTATTATACTTAAAACCAGTATAAATAATATTTCCCTATCAAGAAAATAAGATAAATTATAAAATGAAGATATTTTAGATTGTTCGAGAGCAAACATAACTTTAAGATAATAATAAGCTTGGTATAAAGTATCTGATCGAAAAAACACCCAACCTATGATTATAATAAGTAAAGTATATAAATGCCTTAAGGGTAACCAAAGCATTTGTAAATAGTAGGAAAAGTTGGTTCTTTCTATAGCTAAAAAAAGCCCGTGAATCAGTCCCCAAATTAAAAAATTTAAACTTGCACCATGCCACAACCCACACAATATAAATACTGTAAATAAATTCCGATAAGTTTTTATTTTACCGTGTCTGTTTCCTCCTAAAGGTATATAAAGATAATCTCTAAACCATCTACTAAGGGACATATGCCACTTTTGCCAAAAATCTTGTATGGTTGAAGCTTGATAAGGATAGTTAAAATTTTCTGGGAAGATAAAACCAAACATTCTCCCAAGACCTATTGCCATATCAGAATATCCAGAAAAATCATAATAAAGCTGTAAACTATAACAAATAATCCCAACCCAAGATACTTGAAATGTTAATTCTGCTTGCGGCATAGCAAAAATATAATCGGCAACTTTTCCTAAGCTATTGGCAATTAGCATTTTTTTACTAAGACCGATAATAAATCTATAACTTCCTATAGAAATATTATTTATTGAATTAATTCTAGCTTTAATTTCGTGAGAAATTTCCTTATAACGTACAATAGGCCCCGCAATCAAATGAGGAAATAAAACATTATACAAGGTAAAATCAATAAAATTTTTCTCATATTTTATTTCTTTCCTGTATACGTCAATAAGATAAGAAGCACAATGAAAGGTAAAAAAAGAAATACCCAGCGGCAAAGGAATTTGTAATGGAGCTAACGAATATGTAATGCCTAAAATTTTCAACGATGAATTAATATTGCTGATAATAAAATCGGTATATTTAAAGTAAATTAAAAATAAAAAATTAATTAATAACCCTATTGCTAAAAATTTTTTACCTTTTTGCTTTGTTCTGCTTTCTATTAATAATGCTATTAAAAAGGCATTTGTAATTAGCAACATCAATATCCAGCTATATTGCAGTTCCCCCCAAATGTAAAATAAAATACTTGCTAGTACTAAAAAAAAATTTCTTACTTTTAGGTTAGGTATTAGAAAATGCAGAGATACTACTAAAGGAAGAAAAATAAATATAAATAAAGGAGAAGTAAATAACATAAGACTAAAGACCTAATATACGCGAATATTATCAAAATTTATTCCTAACTTGTCTTTTTCAGAAATAATAAATTCCTTTTCTTTAATAGGCGAAGGCCATTTAATCCCGATAATGTCATCAGACCATAAAAGACATCGCTCTAACTCTGGAGCATAATAATTTGTTGTTTTATATAGCACTTCTATTTCTTCGGACAACGCTAAAAAACCATGAGCGAATCCTTCAGGAATCCACAATTGCTTTTTATTTTCTGCAGATAAATATTCTCCTACCCATTTACCAAATGTTGGCGAGTCTTTTCTAATATCAACGGCTACATCAAAAATCTTGCCTTTACTAACTCTTACTAACTTTGCTTGAGCTTTAGGAGGCAATTGATAATGCAATCCTCGGAGTACATCTATATTTGAACATGAGTGATTATCCTGGACAAAATTAACTTTATAGCCGACAATTTTTTCAAAATTCTGTTGATTAAAACTTTCAAAGAAGTAACCTCTAGAATCTTTATAAGTTGTTGGTTCTAGTAATATGACTTCCGGTATTGATAAGTTAATATATTTCATCGCTATTATCTTTCATGTAAAAGATTTAATAAATATTGTCCGTAGCCGCTTTTAACTATTTTACTGCCCAATTCTTCAAGTTTTGCCTCGTTAATCCAGCCCATACGCCAGGCAATTTCCTCCGGACAGCCTATTTTTAAACCCTGCCTATGCTCTATGGTTGCAATAAACTGGGAAGCTTCTAATAAAGATTCATGGGTTCCGGTATCAAGCCAGGCATAACCACGCTTTAAAATTTTAGTAGATAATTTATTTTTTTCTCGATAAAGATTATTTAAGTCCGTGATTTCTAATTCCCCTCTAGCCGAAGGTTTTAGTTGATTAACTAAATAAGGGGCTTCTTTATCGTAAAAATATAAACCGGTAACTGCAAAATTTGATTTTGGGATTTTAGGTTTTTCTTCTAACGATATTACATTACACTTATCATCAAACTCAACTATCCCGTATCTTTCGGGATCGCTCACCCTATAAGCAAATATGGTAGCTCCTTCTTTTTTAGAATCTGCTTCATATAGCAAATCTGACAGGCAATCACCATAAAAAATATTATCACCTAATATTAAAGCACTCGGATTGCTATCAATAAAATTTGCTCCAATAGTAATTGCTTGTGCAAGTCCATCCGGAGAATTTTGTACTGCATACTCAAAACTCATTCCCCAACTACTGCCATCTCCTAATAATTCTTTAAATAAAGGGATATCCCTTGCAGTAGAGATAATTAATATTTCTCTAATTCCGGCTAACATTAAAGTTGTTAAAGGATAATAAACCATTGGCTTGTCAAATACCGGAATCAATTGTTTAGAAATAGCCAGGGTTGATGGGTGTAAACGTGTGCCAGAACCGCCAGCTAATATAATTCCTTTTCTACTCATATTAAGTTCATCATATTAATCTCTTCTATAAACTTCGGAATATATATATCCCATTTCGGCATTTTTAAGTTAAAGCTTTCCTCTAGTTTTGATACGTCTAACACCGAATTTGCAGGACGAGGAGCTGGCGTAAGATACTCAGCTGAGCTAACAGGCTGAAGACCAGAAACATCAAACTTGAAATCACTATCAATGAGGTTCGCCTGGCTTACCAGAAACTTTGCAAATTCAAACCAGGAAGTTCGCCCGATGGTAGACAAATTATATAACCCAATAAATCTAGCATTTTCCTTAGTTGTTAAAATTCTATAAAGAATTAAACATGTTATATTAGCGATAAATATTGCGTTATTAGGTGAACCAAATTGATCATTAATAATTTTTAAAGGCTTGTTCTGTTTTGCTAAAGACAGAATTTTTTTTGGAAAGCTGGTACCATAGGAATCATAAACCCATGAAACACGTAAAATTAAATAATTTTTTGCTATATCTTGGATATAAGCATCTCCTTTTGCTTTACTTTTACCATAAATACTTAAAGGGTTAACTTCATCCTGCTCGTTATATGAAGTTTTTTTAGTACCGTCAAAAACATAATCCGTAGAAAAATGAATTAACCAGGCGTTTAATTTATTTGCTTCTTCTGCTAAAATTCTCACTGCTTCTGCATTAATCAAAAAAGCATTATCTTGATCCGTTTCAGCCTTATCGACTGCGGTATATGCAGCTGCATTTACTATTATATCCGGGTTATGGTATTTTACACATGCTCTTAATTTATTACCGTCTCTAAAATCGACGTCTTCGCTACAATATGCTATTACTTTACCAAGAGGTAACAAAGTTATATAAAGCCGCCTAGAAACCTGACCGTTCTTTCCAAATAATAATATTTTCACTACTCAGCCTTCATATTACACTGTAAGTATTCACCAGTTTTTATAGAATTAACCCAAGAAGAGTTATTGACATACCATTCAACAGTTTTAGCAATTCCGGTTTCAAAAGATTCTTTAGGTTGCCACCCAAGCTCTTGTTGGATTTTATTAGAATTAATTGCATATCTTCTATCATGGCCAAGCCTATCAGGAACAAAAGCTATAAGCTCATGGTACGAGGTCAACGCAGCTTTTGTTTGAGGATGGAGAATTTTACGTGAATGTAAAGGTAATAACTTATCAAGTAATAAACAAATATTTTGCACAACCTCTAAATTTGTTTTTTCATTGTTTCCGCCGATATTATAAGTTTCTCCTATTTTTCCTTTATGCAATACTGTACGAATTGCCTCACAATGATCTTGTACAAATAACCAGTCTCTGATATTTTTACCATCTCCATATATTGGTAATAATTGACCGGATACAGCATGATCTATAACCAATGGAATTAATTTTTCTGGAAACTGAAATGGCCCATAATTATTTGAGCAGTTAGTAGTAATTACCGGTAAACCATAAGTATGGTGCCATGCTCTTACAAGATGATCGGAGGAAGCTTTGCTTGCCGAATAAGGACTATTGGGCTGGTAAAGCGAATTCTCAGTAAAAGCCGACTCATTTTGTTCTAGGGAACCATATACTTCATCAGTACTAATATGGAGAAATCTAAATACTTTCTTTGCCTCCTCCGGTAAAGAATTCCAATAAACACGAGTCGTTTCAAGTAAATTATAAGTACCTAAAATATTGGTATGAATAAAATTAGACGCGTCAGCAATTGATCGGTCTACATGACTCTCTGCTGCAAAATTAATAATGGCATAAGGTTTATGTTCTTCCAATAATCTAAGGACTAAATCTCTATCCGCAATATCACCTTTGACAAAAATATGCCTGGGGTCATCTTTTAATGATTCTAAATTATTACTGTTACCTGCGTAAGATAATATATCTAGATTTATAACTTTAATGTTTGAAGTATGTATCCATTGCAAAATAAAATTCGCTCCAATAAAACCGGCTCCTCCAGTAACTAATATACACTCCGAAGAATTTTTATACATACTATATTTTATTAAATATTGCGCCTATCCATAAGGCAATTTGCCCAGAAAAGCTCTGCCTGAAAATACCAGCTTTATAAAAACCTGTCAAGCGCCCTACAATAGGCTTATTACGCGCCTGTTCAAATAAATTTAGCTTTATAATATTTTCTTCAGATAATAGAATACTATTCTTTTTAAGAACTTTAATGTTTTTGCTATTCCATGATCTAAAAGAGTTATCTAATAACTTTTTTATTCTAAATAATTTAGCAAATATACCAATATTTCCGCCTATTAAGTTATCACTATGTTGGCGATATAATATTTCAGGACTTGGATCATAAAAAACTTTGCCACCCGCTCCCGTTACCAATTGGTACAAAAACCAGTCGTGGCTAATAATAACTGTATCACAAATCGCACGTGATATTAAATTATGAGCTGCCTGATTAAATACCATAGTATTACCTCCAGCGATGCTTTGTACAAGAGCATTACTGAAAGAAGGCGGTTTAGAAAACAGGGGAGAGAGCCCTGTTTTTTTATTTGAATTATTATATAGCGTAGTTCTGGAACAATAGAGAGCGGGAGTATTAGCCCGAATTGTTTTTAAATAATCTACAGCTCTTTCCAGTTTTTTACTACACCATATGTCATCTTGATCAGAAAAAGCATAAAAATCAAAATTTCTCGAAATATTTTTTGTAGCATTTAAAAAATTGTTAACGAAGCCCAGTTTATTTTTATTAATATTTAAAGTTATTTTGTGGTTTTGATTCGCGATTTTAAATTTTTTTATTATATCAATTGTTGCATCAGTTGAATTATCATCAGAAATAAATAATTCCCATTTCTTATAATTTTGTGATTTATAAGAATCCAATTGTTCTTGTAAGTAATTTTGTCCGTTATAGGTACATAATATTATCGCCAGGTCTTTTTGCATTTTTTTATTAGTAATTAATTATTTTTTATATTCTAATCTGAGCAATATACTCTGCACCCAGATTTCAAAATAATTAAATTTAGCTTTGAGCGTAGTATTTTGGGCTATAAATTAGAAATGTTTGTAAAAATATAGCAGGATTAAATTTATCGAGATATAGTTTAATTTACTTCTTTAAAAATATTCTAAAATTATTATTTACTCAATAAGGTAAAAAGAGTTTTTATTCTATTATGATCAATTTTTTCCTTATTATTTGCAACATCTAAAAAATACTCTAATTGCCACGCTTGAGTCTTTTTGGCCTGTTTATTTAACCCCATATCCCAAGGAGGATATACACGAATAGCCCGTTTACCCCCAGTCCCATTATTTGATATAACTCCATGCTTATATAGAACTGATTGCGAGAATATAAATTGACCAAAATGATAACCTTTACGAACTGACACAATAAAAATATCTATCTCATCTTTTATATCATATGGTTGAATTGGCCCATTTCCCTGTCTTTTCCATAGAGTTACAAACTGACCTGTTTTTGCAGGCGTAATTTTAGCTATCCTGAATATTACTTTTGTACTATTTAATTTAAAGGTACAGGCGCCATATTCAGAGCTTTCTTTCTCCATCATCAATTCAGAAATTTTAAATTTACAATGCTCATAAATCAAATCTCTTAAGATTATAAAATCGGAATGAATTAAATTTGAAGACATATTATAATTCATTATTTTTCCTTTCTAAATCATTCCATTTATATTATATCTCTCTAAAATATTTTTCATATAATATTAAATCAACTTTTTAAACTTTTTTACTATAGAGTCTATTATTATTTTTCAACCAATTATTAAAATACTTGACTTATTTATTTTATCTCTCTAGGTTAAAAGTCACTTAATGATGTTTAACCTCTATCGTTAACATAGTAGGTACTGCTAATAATTAAAATACGTTTATTAACAGTACCTAAATCGACCCAAGGCTAATGTTTATTATGCCGGGAGTCTGCTATTATAAATATCTCTCGAGATGTGAAGTATAGCAGAAAGTCGTTACGTTGATGACTGAGGTTAGCTCCCGGTACCTCTTTTAATTAAGCTGTAGCTTGATTATTATATAATCCCTTACAGTTCCAATTATCTGCTAAAAAAATCCAAAGACACATTCAATTGAATATATTTAACAGCTCTAACAATAAAAACGTTATATTTAAGCAAGTTAAATTCTATAATCTTTGGTTATTAATACGGTATATACTGATTAGATATAAAATTTTTGTATTAGAACAACATAGGCCAATTATAAAAGAATTCTATATAGCGGATATTAAAGCCGCTCATTATCTACTTTTTGCCGGCATTGAAATAATCGGTACTGGTAGAATTATATATGAGAACCACATAGCTCTTTTAAAAGAATATAGAAATCAAGGCTACGGCGCAGTAGTAACTAAAGCATTAATTAATATTGTAAAAAAGGCAAAGGAAGCAAAAATAATAAGCCTCTTTGCCGAAGATAAAAAAATAAAATTCTATAAAAAATTCGGTTTTGTAGAAACTGAAATGGTACTTAATCTTTAATGATATTCCATATGTTAATATGGAATATCAACATGAGAAAGGAAAAATTTAAATTTTGTTCATACAGCCTTAGTATATTCCTTCAATAAATAAAAAATACATGCCTAAATTTCGGTCGCACGTTTTCCTCAATTTACTATAATTAAAAAAAAGAGGTAAACATGTTAACTGAAATCACTAAGCAGGAATTTTATCAAGCTTTAATCAATAAAAATTCGGAATATGAAGGGATATTTTACGTAGGAGTTAAAACAACCGGTATATTCTGCCGTCCAACCTGTTCCGCTAGAAAACCGAAATTTGAAAATTGTGAATTTTTTACAAATGTAGAACAGGCATTACTTGCATCGTTTAGACCGTGCTTGCGTTGTCGTCCTCTTTCTCATCCAAATCAGGTTTCAGAATTGATACGAATTTTGGTTGAAGCTATTGAGACGAATCCTGAAAAAAGATGGAAAACTCAAGATTTTAAAGAATTAGCTGTAGACCCCTCAACTGTCAGCAGGCAGTTTAAAAAACGTTTTAATATGACTTTTATAGAATATGCGCGAGCAAGAAGAATGGGGATTGCCATGAAACAAATTAGAAAAGGGGAGGCGATAATTGAGACGCAGCTTAATATGGGTTACGAATCAAGTAGCGGTTTTAGAGATGCTTTTTCTAAGATTATGGGAGCAGCACCGACAAAATTCGATAATCATCATAATATTTTAAAAGCTAGTTGGTTAGATACTCCCCTCGGTCCGATGATTGCTATTGCTGCTGAAAATGCTTTATATCTTTTAGAATTTGTCGATAGGCGTGGTTTAGAGCGTGAAGTTGAAAGACTACGCATTAAAACCAAAGCGGCTATTATTCCCGGTAGTAATGCTCCGCTTAAATCAATTGAGACAGAACTTAAATTATATTTTGCTGGCAGCCTAAAAGAATTTAAAACACCTTTGCATCTTATGGGTAGCCCATTTCAGCAGCATGTTTGGCAGGAGCTAATGCGCATTCCTTACGGAACAACAAGAAGCTATCTAGATCAAGCTAAGGCAATTGGTAAACAAACAGCTTACCGGGCAGTAGCAAACGCCAACGGAGCGAATCAACTCGGTATCATAATTCCCTGCCACCGCATTATTAACAGTAACGGTGAACTTGGCGGCTATGGCGGTGGTATCGCTCGTAAAAAATGGTTGATTGAGTTTGAGAAAGAAAATTAAAACGTTGTTGCATAATTTAATTAACTTGATTATATACAAAATTTATGATTTAATTGATTAAATTAATTAAAATGATCAATTTTATGGAGCAATTAAATGCAACCTATGCAAAACGCGAATTTGGTGAATTACTTATTAAAGCTCAATTAGAGCCTATTAGTATAGTTAAAAATGGTAAGCCTATAGCTGTAATAGTATCTGATAAAGACTTTCAAGAACTTGAAGCTTTTAAAGAACAAATATTAAAAATGGCTATGGCTGAAGGACTAGACGACTTAGCAAGAAATAAAATACATAACCATAAAAATGTTTTTGATAGTTTAAAGATGAAAATCAATGAGCATATGTAATTTTACGGATAGTGCTAAACGTGATCTTGAGGATATTACGGATTATAGTCTAAAGCACTGGGGGAAACAACAAACTATAAAGTATTTAGATGAAATATATGAAAAAACTATTGCTTTGAGCTATAATCCTAATATAGGAATTCTACGTGCCGATATATGCCCTAACATATTAAGCTTTCCTATAAAAAAACATGTAATTTATTACATAAAACAAAAGCAAGGTATTATGGTTATTAGGGTGCTGCATACACAAATGCACCTCAAAATTCGTAATTTTCAATTTCCTAAATTAAAATAAATTATGAAACTTTTTAAAATTATTTTCTTAAGCTTAATTTGTCTAGCTAATAACTGCTTTGCCAAAATTATCCCCACTAATGACTTTAAAGTAATAGAAGAATATGTAAATAAAGCCGACAAAGATACGCTAGTTATTTTCGATGTAGATGACGTGTTAATGATGCCGACTGATGAATTTGCTTTTACTGCACCGGTTAGAAGAGAACTAACTAAAAAACTAAAAGAGAAATATTCCGAAGATGAACTTAAATACTTATTCACTCCCATTTTTAAAATTCGTACCGTACAGCTAGTTGCTTCTGGGATGCCGGATTTAATAAAGGATTTAGAACAACGTAAAATCCCAACAATTGCTTTGACAGGATGGTGGACCGGTAAATATGGCCATATAACTAAAATGGAAGATTTTAGATTCGACGGTTTAAAACAAGTGAATATTTCTTTTATTAATACTTCACCTTTTAAAGAAGATATGATTTTTCCGGAATTTAAAAATAAAGATGGCGTTCCTATGTTAAAATCAGGAGTTATTTTAACAGCCTCTGCAGATAAAGGTTTAGTACTTAAAGCCGCTCTTGAGAAATCCAATTTACATTTTAAAAAAATTGTTTTTATTGATGATAATTTAAAATTCCTTGAATCGGTTGAGAAAATTTGCCTTGAGTTAAATATTGATTTTCAAGGTATTCATTATGGAGCTGCTAAAATAGCTCCTTTGCCTATCCTTGATAAAGGAAAAGAACAATTACGCTATAAGGTACTTGAGCAAGAACATGTTTGGCTTTTGGATAAAGAGTTAGAAGAAAGATTTAAAAATAATAAAGCAAAATGACTTGTTGCCTGAATATCCTAAACGACCTTGGTGTCATTCCCTCGAAAGAGGGAATCTACTTAACAATATAGCAAAAGTGAGATACCAGCTTTCGCTGGTATGACACCAAAAATTCGATCCACGCAACAAGGTTTTCAGTCGTTTGCAATGACGTTTGGAGTATCCACGCAACAATGCCAACTTACCTTGCACCATAATATAATTTATAATTTTTTACTATATGAAAGCCAGCTTTTTGCGCAATAGAGGTTGACATCGGTGAGGTTTGTATAAAGGCTTTTGGTATTTTTAACTGTTTAAGCATTTTAAACCTGGTATGATATAAGCTGCTCGCGATGCCAAAATTTCTACATTCTGGTAGAGTTGAACCGTTATAAAAACCTGCTATGCCGTCTATAAAAATTATTGATGCTGTCGCAACTATTTTTTTGTCGTCATAAGCTGCAAAAGGAATAAAAATATCATCTTTACCTAAAAGGTCTAAGAATTTATTTATATACAGGTTATATACATCGCTGCCGAATCCAAAGCATTCCATTAATACGCTTACCCATTCACCAAAATCTTTACTACTAGTTACCGGCCTGATTTGAATACTACCCAAATCATTGGGTAATCGCTCTTGATGATTTGTTAAATCAATAACCATTCCCGGTACATCGCCAAAACAGCTATAATTTCTACTTTCTAAACGCTCTTTCATATAATTTGAAATTTTATTTTCATCAACCCACCAAGCGAAAGGTAGTTTTTGTGACTTAAATATATTTTCTAACTCATCCATAATTTTAGAATCTATCGACTCCGGTAAAATAAACATATTCCAAAAAGGGTGTTTACAGCCGGTTTTTAATAAATGATAATTTACCCCTGCCATTTGAATTGTTTGCATACCGAAATATCGGTAGGTTGCCAATAAATTTTGGTCTGCTAATTCTGTATCTTTCGTTGATATTATATTTTTGTTAGTGTTGTCGTTCATTCTGCACCTAATTTTATTACGTTTCGTTATTCACATATAAATTAATATTTGTTGCAACCGCTAATATACTGTATAATCAGCTATTAATAACCTTATCTTATAAATTATGACAATCATTATCTATCTAATAGGAAAACCAGGCACGGGGAAATATACCATTGCTAAGGAACTTGCTAAACATGATTATATTATTTGTGATAATCAATTAATTAATAATCCTGTTTTTGCATTGCTTAAGTATGATGGCTTTAAAGATATTCCAGAATTTGCTTGGGAAATAATTAGGAAAATTCGTAATAATATTTTCGAGTTTATAACTAAAGAACCAGAAAATAGTTACGTATTAACCAATGTACTAAATGAAGACGAAGGAGATCATAAGCTTTTTAAGCAAGTAGAAAATATGGCTTTGCAACGCAGCTCTCTTTTTGTACCAGTAAAACTGCTTATTTCAGAAGCAGAAAATAAAAAGCGTGTAGCAAATTCTGAGAGAGCTGTACGTTATAAATCTTTGAAAATTGAAGAAAATATGGAGTTAATTAATATCTCTCATCCTCATTTATTAGAGCTTGATGTCAGCGATTTATCACCTTTCGAAGCTGCTAAAAAAATTTTAGAGCATGTAATAGTATTTAGAAAAAGTTATGGTTAATATACGCCCTATTACAATTAAAGATATATCAAACATTTTACCGTTAATGTCACAGCTTGGTTATTCGTGCAGTTTAGAAGAATTAACCGCTCGTTTTAAGAGTTTTATAAATAATGATGGTTACGGAGTAGTTGTAGCTAAGTTAGATAGCAAAGTAGTAGGGCTTATTGCTTGGTCTAAATCTTTATTGTTTGTGTCGGATAAAATAAGAATTCATATTGAGGCTTTAGTTGTGGATGAAAATTATCGAAGACAGCAAATTGGTGAAAAGCTTATAAGTTATCTAGAAGAGATAGCAAAAAGGCATAATCCAGTAATTATTGATCTCACTTCCGGTTACCGTAGAGCAAAAGGCGGCACGCATGCGTTTTATGAAAATTTAGGTTATCATTCGGGCGAAAAAGCAGGTTTGTATTTTAGGAAAGAGTTATGAATAACGAATTTATAAAAAATATACATTTAATCCCCACAACGCTTGCTGATTACCCTGTAATCCAAAATATGGCCCGGTTTTATATATATGATCTATCACGTTATTGTGGTTTTACCTCAGACGAATATGATTGGGCATTACCAAAAGACGGCTTATATGAAAGCAATGACTTTAAAAATTATTTTTTAGAAGCAGATAGAAAAGCATATTTGGTTAAAGTAAATGATGAGCTAGCAGGTTTTGTATTGCTTAATAAAATTGGAACACAGGATAAAGTCGATTGGAATATGGGAGAATTTTTTATTATTGCAAGATTTCAAAATAAGGGAGTTGGTAGACAAGTAGCTAAACAAATTTGGCAAACGTATCAAGGGCTATGGGAGGTTTCGGCTTTACCTGAAAATAAACCGGCGCTTGCTTTTTGGCGTAAAACTATTGCTGAATTCACAAAGAATAATTATTTTGAAGAAGTTAAATTAGTTAAGCATGATGGATATGAAGCAGAACGTATTATTTTTGAGTTTAACACAAGGCTAATTAATATCTGAATGTATCTAAAATTTATTTTAAAATAATAACCTTAAAAAAGAACTTATTTCCTATAATATCTTGTTATTGTCAATTTAAATATTCTCCTTAAACCAAATGAAAAGTTTTTTGAAAAAACTTGGGTTTTCATTTAAGTCAGTATGGAAAGATTCCTGTTGTTGTCTTAAGGCATGAATTTTTAGTACACCGATAACGGTGGAGTAGATAGCGGGGTTATAATCTTCGGCAAAGCCGTCAATAATTTCTGGTTTACCGAGACGGACCTGCTGCTCAAAAATTCTACCTGCCAGTTCCTTAACTCCTCTAAGCATTGAACCGCCGCCAGTGATGATGGTTCGGGATGCTACCGGTTGCCCTTTTGTTGCCTTGTCATATTCCGCTTTTACCATGGATAATATCTCTTCTACCCTCGGCCCGATTATTTCGGCAAGCTTGTAAGTAGTAATTGTTGCATTAAGATTATAAGGGCTATCAATTTGCAAATCTTCTAAATTAATAATAGAATTTTTATCAAAAGAAGATAATACTGCATTGCCGTATAGAATCTTTAATTTCTCTGCCGTACTAAGATCGACGCCAAACACCTTGGCGATATCGGAAGTAATATGAAAGCTTCCTAAATTTATATGCCCCGTATATATTAATTTGTCTGCAAAGAAAATGCCGAAGCAAGTAGTTTTATCTCCTATATCCATAATAAGAGATCCGAGTTTTTTCTCATCTTCGGAAAGACAGGCAATGCCCGAGGCATAAACTGCAAGTATTATATTAGTGATTTCAACATGACATTTAGCGAAGCAGTTAACTATATTGGAAAGCATGTTGCTACTTGCGGCTATAATGTGCAGCTCGCAAGCCAATTCTTTTCCATACATACCTATAGGATTTTCAACTGCATTATTATCAAGCGTAAACTCTATCGGAAAATAGTGAATAATTTCCTGATCTTTTATTTTAAACTCCAGTAAGGCTTTTTGCAGTAGTTTTTTAACGTCTTGATCAGAAACAATAGCATTTGTAAGTTTTATTTTATGATTTACGTAATATGATTTAGTAGCAGTACCCGATATGGAGACAATTACTTTTTTGATGTTTTTTCCACAATCTTTTTCCAAATCGTAGATTGCGCCAATAAGGCTGCTCTCTGCCATTTTTAAATCTAATATAACACCGGATTTACTACCTTTGGAATGGTGTAAATTTTGGCTTGCTATCCTGGTTTCGCCTTTTTTACCAATATAAGCGGCTATACAGGTAATTTTACTGCTACCGAAATCCAGGGCCACAAAATTAGATATTTTATCCTTCATGTTCGTAATTAGTTGTTTATTTGTAGTTGTAAAAACATTAGTATTGCGAAGATCGTAGCCCACCACGTCATTGGGAGGAGGGGTATGGCCCGTGGCAATCTAAACAATATTATCTTTCTTAATTACCGCCTCGATTCTTCGAATCTCCTCGTAATGCCGGCTAAAAAAATCTATCTACGCAAAACTATTTAATACTTCTCAAGATAATATTTATTATTATCACGTAAATCTAAAGTCTTATAATTTTGGTTAAATAGTTTACTCGCCTTATTTAAAGCATCGATATATTTTAAGGCTTCTTCAGTGCCGGTTTCAGACATCTTAACTGTTATATTCCCTTCAAGATTTAAGTCCCATCTACGATCCCCGCAGCGTACGGCTGATAAAGATTTAGTCATTATAGCAGGGTATTTTTTTAGCTCTTTTACTAACTCGCTAGCATAGATATTGGCACCATTGCCAACTACATGTAATAAATGCGGAAAAGGTTCAATATTTTTAGTGATTTTATAGCCTTCTTCGTCGATTAGATAGAGTTGCCTATTAATTTGCCAAATAGCAATAGGCTCGCGTTCAAATAATTTAATATAAACGGTATTAGGTAACCGCCTGCCAACATATACGTCTTTAATCCATTTATTATTTTTTAAATTATTTCTAATATCGTTTAAATTAATAGCAAAAATAGGCGTGCCGTTTTTAGCGTTTAAAACTTTTAATATATCGGGTTCAGAAACATTTTGTTGTCCTTCTATTATAATATTCTCAAGCCTAAAACCGATATTTGCTGTCTTTACATAAATAGTTTGTGCTATTTTTTGCTTTGTAGAAGCGAAATATTTTGTAAAAAGAAACAAAGCTACAAAAATAATGAGTATAATTTTAACAATAAATATTATTTTAGTATAAATTAGCCCTATCTTTCTACGGAGTGAAATATTAGTTTTTTTTACTTTATTTTTTTTACTAGCACGTAGTTTTTTTGTCATGAGTCAAAGCTTGCCGTCTTTAAAATTTCTTTAATTAAATTAATAAAACTTATATTTTTATACGCTGCTATCTCCGGTACAATCGATAAAGGAGTCATACCCGGATGAGTGTTTATTTCAAGAGCAAATAATTTATTTGTTTTTTCTTCTAAAATAAACTCTACTCTTGCCACCCCTTTACAGTTTGAAGTATTAAAAACTTCTTCAGATTTTTTAAGTAATTTATTGTATAAATCAGCGGATAACGGAGCGGGACATAAATGCTCTGCAAATCCTTCGGTATATTTAGTTTCGTAATCATAAAAACGATTTTTTAAAAGTTTAATTTCTAAAGCTCCTAAGGCTTTGCCATTTAAAACCGCTACTTGCAGCTCACGCCCTTTTATATATTTTTGTACTATTATTTGATCACCGTAAGGAAAATTATAATCAGCAAAATTAAAATTATCTTCCTTAAATATCACCTCGACTCCAATACTAGAGCCTTGATTAAGCGGTTTAATTACATAAGGACGCTCTATGGGATCAGTTTTTATATTATCATTTTTATTTACAATAATAGTTTTAGGCATGGTAATATTATGCGCCATAAAAAAACTGGCTGAATAAATTTTATCAAATGTTAAGGCAGAAGTTGCTAAACCGCTATGCGTATATGGAATACGCATAATATTAAGTAAGCCCGGTAAGCATCCGTCTTCACCGTATGTGCCGTGTAAACAATTAAAAACAATATCGGGCTTTATCTCAAGAAGCTTTACGGCAATATCTGCGCCCATATCTATAAAAGTAACCTGATACTCTGCATCTATTAGTGCTTTACTAACGCCTTCCGCCGATACTAATGATACTTCTCTTTCGGCAGACATCCCGCCGGCAACTAATGCAATATGTTTCTTACCGCTACTAGCTAGTATTGTAACTTTAGAATTCTCGACCCATCGTGTTTGATATTTATGCATATACTGCTCGTTAACGTTATTATTTTTCTATTTTTATGTCATTCCTGCGAAGGCGGAATCCAGAAAAACACTTTCAAGTCATCCTGAATTTATTTCAGGATATACTGAAAAGATGCTGAAACAAGTTCAGCATGATAAAAAACTAGATTCCCGCCTTCGCGGGAATGACATCGGAGCCACACAACAATACCGGACAAGCCACGGTATGACGCTGAAGACTTTTCTCAAACCATACAGCAAGGTCATAATTATTTAAGCATATTTTCCTATCCTTTTAATTTCCCACTCTAATATGACTCCGCTATCTTCAAATACTTTTTGCTGTACCAAATTGCCTAAATCTTCGAGCTCTTTAGCGGTGGCATTACCATGATTTATCATAAAATTACAATGTAGTTCAGAAATAGAAGCATCGCCTATTCTATAACCTCTGAGGCCCGCTTTGTCAATTAGTTGCCAAGTTTTATATTCACAATTAGCAGGATTAGCAAACGTACTCCCTCCTGTACGCTCTTTTATCGGTTGAGCCTGGGACCTGGCATTATTTATTTCATTCATCCGTTTTGTTATATCTTTTTCATTACCTTCTTTATTTTTAAAAATAGTTCTAGTGATGATTATATCTTTCGGTAGATTGTTACCACGATATTTAAAACCTATTTCCTCATTAGAAAAAGTTAACGTCTTCCCGGAAAAATCAACTGCTTCAATTTCTACTACAATATCTTTGAATTCAGAATTATAAGAACCAGCATTCATTGCGACGCCCCCCCCGATAGTACCAGGAATACCTACTAAAAACTCGAAGCCGCTAATTAAATTAGCCTGACAAAATTTGGCAAGATTATAGTTAAGGCAGCCGCTACCAACTACAAGGTAATTGGCTCTTGTAAACTCAATATTAGTAAAATTTTGTCCAAGTTTTATAACATACCCATCTATTCCGCCATCTCTAATAATTATATTGGAACCTGCACCTAAAATCGTTATTGATAATTTTTGGTTATTTTGTTTTAAGAAGTTTATTAAATCATCAGTGTCAGCGGGTTTAAAAAATATTTCGGCATTACCACCTACTTTAAACCAGGTTAAATGCTTTAAATTATAATCTCTTCTATACTCACCACGAATTTTGGGTAATATCATATTAACTTCGTTGATAAATCATTAGCCCATGTTGAGATACTTCCCGCTCCCATCATTATTATCATATCACCAGGCTGTGCATTATCTTTAATAATTTGTATTATATTTTGCTTCGCTGCTATAAAATTTGCTCGTGAATGATGTTTATTTTTCGTTATTTGCTCAACTAAATTCTTACCTGTGATGCCGTCCATCGGAGATTCACCGGCTTCATATATATCGGTAATATAAAGTATATCAGCATCGTTAAAACAAACCATAAAATCATTAAATAAATATTTCACCCTCGAATATCTATGTGGCTGAAAAATAGCGATAACTTTCCCTTTTTGTTTGTCGGCAATATTCCTGGCAGTGGCAAGTGTAGCTTTCACTTCTTCTGGATGATGTGCGTAATCATCAATAATAAAAGCATTATTATATTCAGCTACCTTCGTAAATCTGCGTTTTACGCCTTTAAAATTACTAAAACCGTTTTTAATAACCTTGATGCCAAAATCTAACTCTACTCCCACTGCAACAGCGGCTAAACTATTTAAAATATTATGCCTTCCAGGCGTCGGAATAGTAATCTGCTCAATAATCGTAACGCCACTTACATTCGGTAATTTAATTCTAATATCGAAAGTGGAGGATGCTATATCAGTGCTTATATTAAAAGCCTTAACATGAGCATCCTCTGAATCTATGCCATAAGTAATAACTTTACGCTCAGTGATAGTACTAATTAGCTCTCTAACTATTTTATGGTCAATACAACCGACAGCGAAACCGTAAAACGGTAAATTAGTAATGAAGCTTCTAAAAGCATTAATTAAAGTAGCAAAATCTTTGTAATAATCTAGGTGCTCCGGATCTATATTAGTTACTATCCCAATAGTTGATGGTATATTAATAAAAGTTGCATCAGATTCATCAGCTTCCGCAATTAGATAATCTCCTGAACCAATATAGGCATTGGTTGCTTTATTGTTAATAATGCCGCCGTTAATTACGGTAGGGCATAAGCCTGCTGCTTCAAATAAGCACGCCGTAAGAGAAGTTGTTGTAGTTTTACCGTGCGAGCCGGAAACCGCTACTGAGCATTTTAATCGCATTAACTCGGCAAGCATTTCTGCACGCCTAATAATCGGAATTTTTCTTTGCAAAGCTTCTTGTATTTCCGGATTATTTTTGTTAATTGCCGAAGATATTACAACGTAAGAAACATTGGTAATATTTTGAGAGTAGTGGCCCAGGAATATTTTAATACCGTTGGACTCTAGTCTTTTGGTATTATAATTTTCGAATAAATCAGAGCCTTGCACTTTGTAACCGAGATTATGCAGAATCTCGGCAATACCGCTCATGCCGACACCACCGATCCCTATAAAATGTATAGTCTCAAGAATTTGTTTAGTTCTTTTTAATTCAAGTAAAAGCATTTAATTATTTAATATAAAATTTAACAATAGGCGTCTTTCTTGACATAAAGGTTTTTAATGTAGAAGTCAATAAGAACTCATTATTTCTTTATATCCTGAACCCTATCAAAGGTTGCTTCTGAAAAGAAATTTCCCTGCATGCCGCTAACTTTTAAATCAATCAAAAATTGTGCTATTTCGCCGTTTTCAACAAACTCTGCTACTGTTTTCATTCCTAAATCTTCGGAGATTTTAATTAACTTTTCAACAAAATATTGGCTATGCGCATCACTTATAATATTACGCACATATTTGCCATCAATTTTAATAATATCAATCGGTAAATTTTGCAGTTGTTTAAAAGAAGTAAAACCTGAACCAAAATCGTCTAAAGCAAATTTACAGCCGAATTTACGTAATTTATTAATAAATACTGTTATTTTTTCATAATTTTCATTAAAAGAAGTTTCGGTAATTTCAATAATTAATCGATCACGTACATCATGAGTTTGTAATAAATTTTCGGCAAGCTCCCATAAAGCTTCATCTATCGTACCCATATTTGAAATATTAACGGTAAGAATTAAATCAGGATTTTTAACTAATTCTTGAACAGTCATTTTAAGAACTGCTTGATCAATTGCAAAAATTAATCCTTTGTTTTCTGCAATAGGAATTATCGGACCGACGGAAATATAATTATTATGCGCGTCAGGTACTCGCAGTAAACACTCATAATAATGAATTTTCATAGTAAGACGGTCTACGATAGGTTGATAAGCGAATATCATAGTTTTTTTAGCTAAAGCTTGCCTGAGTAAATTAAGCTGCATATTTGATTTTTTAATATTTTCTAAATCATAATCAATAGAATTATATTCACGATAATAATATTCTCCGTTTTGAGAAGAGAGTAACATATTCAAAATATTTGTAATTTTCTCAGCATCGTTGCTTATTTGAGGAAATTGGACGCTTGCAATATAGCAATTCATATAAATAGCAGGCTCTTGCTCATCAGTATAAAGCTGAGAAAGTAAATACAATCTTCTGGCAAAAGTCCTAATTACATGCGAATCTTGCGTTTTTAAGATAAATAATATTCGATCTTTTTTTATTTCTTTATAACTGAATGGAGTATTAAGCTCAGTACTTACTAGATCAATAATTTTATTAAGCTCTTCAATTATAGGATTTATACTTTTTCTTATCGTTTTAATTTCATAATAATTGACTAATTTACAAGCCAAAGCTGTAGCTTTTTTTAAATTATTAATCTCTGACTGGAAAATCTCTAGCTCGGTCATTAATTTTATCATATTTATTTTATTTATATAATATGTTAAAATCATATTATATAATGAAGAATATAGGAATATGGCACGAATAGATCGGATAAAAGAAAAATTAATTGTGTTAAAACCACATTTCTGTAAGATAACAGATGAAAGCCATAAACATGCTGGGCATAAATACGGCGGAGTCGAGAGCCACTTTAAAATTCAAATTTCCACAAATTTATTTGACGGTAAAAGCTTAATAGCAAAACATCGAATGGTTAATGACCTGCTAGCAGAGGAATTGGCAAACGGTTTACATGCTTTATCAATAGAGGTAGTATGAACACAAACAATATTTTAAAAATAATGATCGGTGCGAGCAGCATTGCACAAAAAGTTACCAATAACATAGTAGATAAAAGCCATAATTTAATTGAAGATAAAATATTAAAAGGTAACTACGTTACTAGAGAAGAATTTGAAAAACTACAAATTTTAGTAATAAAATTACAAAAACAGTTAACAGAATTAAAAAAATAAATTTATTTTTTAATTCTGGGTTTTATTTATAGCATTTAGGTAAGCCTTAGTAAGCTCAACATAACTTTTAATGTTATCTTTCATATGCTCCAACTCCTGCTCCGTTATATATCTAATGAATTTAGCGGGTGATCCCATCCATAACTCTTTAGATTTTATTACTTTATTTGGGGGAACAAGGCTACCCGCAGCAATAAAAGCGTATTCTTCAATTACGGAATAATCCATTATGGTAGCTCGCATACCGATAAAGGCATTACTATGAATTGTGCAAGCATGTATAAGCGACATATGCCCGACGGTTACGTTATCTCCAATCTCTACCGGCCCGTTAAATCGTGAAGTATGGATTACCGTCCCGTCTTGAATATTAGTACTATTCCCTATTTTAATCGAATTAACATCTCCTCTAAGAGTAGTATTAAACCAAATACTTGATTTACTGCCGACCTTTACCGCTCCTATTAAAACGCAATTAGGAGCAATATAAGTTTCCTTATCGATTTCCGGAACAATTCCTTTAAAGGAAATAATATTATGAGGCATTTTTAGCATTGTTAATAAAGTTTTTTAGTTAATAATTAAATAACCTTGTTAACGGTGCTGTAATCTATCCACGAGATATTACCGTCTTTACGATGATAAACTATATTGATACGATCGTTTTTAGTATTTAAAAATACTAAAGCAGGAAGATTTTCTAAATCCATTTTCATTACTGCGTCTTTTACTGACAATGTTAGTATCTCTAAAGGTTTTTCGGCAATAATAACAGGGTTATTATCCTTTAAATCCTTATCGTCATCTGCTAAATAGTCTTCATTACTGATAACATATTTTGTTCCTTCAGAAGCAATTTCAGAAGCTTTTACCTTACCAGTATGATGATTTTTAAACTTTGATTTATATTTTCTAAGTTGCTTCTCAAGCTTTGCAAGCGATATATCAAATGCAGAATATATATCATCGGTGGTATAACTACTTTTTACTAAATTGTGTTTTCCAGCGCCGTATTTTACTATGATATCACAAGTAAAAAATGCGCTCTCTTTTGAAAAATGTATACTAGTATTTATTATATCGGTAAAATATTTTTTCACTATTTGTGTAGTACGCTCTTTTGAATGCTCCTGTAATGCGCTACCGATAGAAATATGTTGTCCTGAAACTGATATACTCATAAATACTCTCGTGGTTTTATAATAAAAAATAGATAAGGGGCTAGAACTTAAATAACCTCTATACAATTAGTGTATAACTAAATTAAATTCAAGTCATTATTATTGTAAAATTTAAAATTTTAAATTATCAAGATGCTTCTATACGATTCCTTGTTTTTTTAAGAGATTTAGATTTTAAAGGTATAATATTGTTTTCTCTAAATTGAGATTTATTCTTATGTAACTTAATTAATTCTTTAGTAATCCTGACTACTACCGAAGGTTCAATTTCCGCTTCAAAACAGATTGATAAAAAATCTTCACTTCTGCCGAAAATCCATCCTTTCGCTTCATATTCCATTTTTTTTGCCTCCATTTTTGGGGAAATATTAGTTGCATCAATTATCGCCTGCGTGATAATTGCCCTACGCAGCGCAACATCAGGAGAAACATTATATAGTTTTATGCGCTCAAACGGAGTAGTTAATCTAATTACATTTGGCTTAGCCATCGTATACCTCTTATATTAAGGGATTTAAAATAAAATTTATTAAATTACGTTAAGAATTTTCTGAATTTAGATACAGCACCTCCCTTTTAATGAATCTTGCAAAGTATAGTAATTTTTTAGATTCAACTAAGAGTTAGGCTTTAAAATGATTAGCCTATCTTAGGTTTTTGTATTTAAGGAAAGATATCTTTATGAGTTAGGCCTTCTGCGTGCAAAGCAGATGGTCGAGAATTCGATTCTCCTTGCCTCAACCAGAAGGTGTATTTTAAGAACGATATTGTTGCGTGGCTTGAAAATTAATAAAAACTCGTCACGGCAAGCGAACTGCGTGGCGGCCATCAGAAAATAATAGTCATTACTTCATTTATTTCAGGAGCTCTTTTATAGACGCGGCAAACTTGTTCAGCATAACTAAAGACTGGATGGCCACGACGCCAAGTGACGTCTTGCCCTGACGTTCAGATATTCACGCAACAACATTTTCACCTGCTCGCAACGACGTTGAATTTAAAAATAATTTATATTTAGTTAGAAATGCCTTTATATTTTTACATTTTGCTCTTGCAGTGATGGAATAATTATTATATATTAACGCCTGTTGCTTTTACCTTAAAGGGGGTGTAGCTCAGTTGGTTAGAGCGTCTGCCTGTCACGCAGAAGGCCGCGGGTTCGAGTCCCGTCACTCCCGCCATATTCCCTCAGGGCTTTTCAGCCTTTCTTAAATTTTCTCAAACCTTCATATGCTCCTATTATTCGCCTTTTGGCTTGATTTTCGAGTGGTGTGATAGCTCGCCAGGCCTCTTCTTAACTGGGTTCGCGAGGGGAGGGTATATGCAGAAATTAGTTGCACCTTTTCTTGCTTCCACAACTGTAAATGATACTATCTTTTATAATATAGTCGGTAATTTTATCCCTCCTGAGTGGCGTAACCTGACCTCTAGCAAGGGTAAAGTTTTAAGTAAAACCTCTATACAAGTTTTATCATTGGTAGTTTCACGAGTACAAAATGATAAGATTTTAGGCAAGATTTTGGAGGGGGGAAGCGATAAATCAAACGAATTACAGGAAAGTTATTATTATTTTGAGCAACTACTCGGAGTATGTCAGCGTCGTATAAGGCAATGTTTAGTTGAACTTGAAAAAAGCGGCTATCTCAAACTCACGCTAATTAATATGACGAAACAATATATCAAATATCGTAATATTATTTGCATTAGCCTTACAAAAAATTTTGCTCAGCTAAATTCAGAAAGTTTTGGACAAGATGAATTTAAGGCTGAGCCTCCCAGCGTACATTAATACGTGAGCACAGGTAAAACAAGCTGCAGGCTGGCAAGTCACGTAAACGAAACATATCAGCTAAAATTAACAAGAGAGATTGAATTATCAGAAAATATGCAAAAAGCACTACTAAAACAGATAAGAGCGATTTATGGTAACAGTGTAAAATCCTTGGAAATAATACCTTATTCTAATCAAAAATTAATGGAGCAGAAGAATAAACCGATACGCAGTGATAAAGAAACCGAGCAGCAATATCTAGGAGCTCAAGGATTCAACGATAATACAATATAGTCAAAGGTTAAAGGATATCTGCTAGAGAAATACGGCATACATGTTTATCATAGTTGGTTTAGAAATTTGATGATGGTAGAAGAAGATAGCAAAACTAACAAATTCTCATATTTTAGAGGTGTTAGATAACATTGATGGATTTGTGCTAAAAAGGATTGATCTTGATTTATTAATAAAAATATGCCTTAATAATAAAGTATTACCTGAGATACTTACGAAAAAGAAACACATAAGTCAAGTGACAAAAAGTAACGTTATAGCAGAAATTTTTGAGCATAAAGATGATTATATGGCCGTTCAAAAAATCTTAGAATTTTCTTACGAACCACAGATAGAAATAGAACATTTAGGGGATAGTAGAGAGTTATGAATCTTCTGATAAATATTTAAAACGTGGAATTTGTTTTCCCTTTATTGTTATCAGCCAATTAAACATATCTACCGGACAAACCCAAAAAGCAAAATCGTCATATAAAGCTTGATAAACAACTAGCTCTTCAGCAGTTTCTGTATGTTTAGCAGTAGCAATTACTTTATATTGTTTACCTTTATAATGCTCGTATATTCCTAAGGTTATCATATTACATCGGTATTGCATTATCAAAAATTCTATTTATAGTAGAATAGCTCTAAACGAGAAAAATGCAAGATGAACAAATTAGCTTACTTATTTCTTATCTCAATATTATTTAGTTCTAATATGTATGCGGCTAAGGATGAAGGTTTAACCTATAATCGTTATAAAAAAGATAAGCATGTTATTCATCAATTAACTATTGACCCTAAACATTTTCATTTAAAATTAGTTAAAGCACATAATCAAGTTATAGGCAGAGAAACTGTAGAGGCTATGGCGCTACGCAGTAATGCGGTTGCTGCTATTAATGCTGGATTCTTTGAGATTGCAGGTAGTGATGATGGAAGGCCTAGCCTTACTTTAATGATTAATGGCAAACTGTTTGGTCTTAGAAAACAATTGCAAAGCCTATTAATCATAGATCAAAGTAATATTCAAATTATTGAAGCTAATGCAAAAATTTCAGTAGAAATAGATGATAAATCTATTATTCCAAATCAAGTTAATTATTTTGCAAGCTCTAAAGATATTACTTTCTATAATGATGTTTGGGCGCCAACTACCTTAACGCCTTATACTAATAAAGAAATCTTGATTGATCAGAATTTTGTTATTATAGAAATAAGCAATCATGGGGATAATCAAATTCCACAAAAAGGTTTTGTATTGTCCTTTGGGGCTGATAGAGCAATGCCTTTAGTCAAAGCTGGTGATAAAGTAAAACTCAATTTAGAATTGATCGATAAAGAAAATAAACCTGTAAATTTAAGTAAAAATGCTTCAATAGTAACCGGTATTCCCTTATTGGTTCAAAACGGCAAAAATGTTATAAATAATCCAAAAAAAAATGATCCAGCTCATGCTCATACTGCTTTAGGAATACGTAATGATGGTACTATAATTATAGTCGTGGCCGAACATATCTATAAACAGCATATAAAAGATCTAAGACTAGAACAAGTTAGATTAATTTTAAAAAAAGTAAAGAGTAGCACTTGATAAATTAACGCTCCCTGCAGCTTTAAAAATTCTAGAAAAACAGTTTGTCAATAATCAAGTAATAGGTTTAACTATAGGTGAACTTGCAGAACATATGCAAGACCTTGGTTGTAAATCAGCCATTAATTTAGATGGGGGAGGCTCTTCTACTTTATTTATGAAGGGAAAAGTCGTTAATAATATTACGGGTGATACAGATGAAGCATTAGGCGAGCATGTAGTGCGTTCTGTATCTGATGGAATAGTTATTATATAAAATAATTAATATAGAATAAATTTTTATGCGTTTCCTGATTATAATTATAACTTTATTTTTAACAGAAGCAGCTATAGCAAGAGAGTGTAATTTACCGGAGCAATGGCAAAAATTATGCTCAATTCTAGAAGCAAGAGTAGAGCAAACTGCTCAGAAAATGAAACTGAAAGAGGCAAGCGCCAAAAACCTAGAACATTTTTTAAACTCTGGTAATTATAACTTTGTATACTTACCTGCGTTACAAAATGATTTACCAAAAACTACTTTAGAATTATTAATAGCAATAAATGAAAGAGCCTTAAATATAAAAGAAGCTGATTTAATAGCAAAATATTTGCAAGGATTAATAGAATCTTATAATTTCCAAAATGTGGCCGCGTTTGATGAAAATACGTCTCATATTATAGGAAGAGATTGGGATGAGATTGATTATTCAGGCGAAAATATGACATGGCAAGGTCAAAAAGCGAAATATGCTTCTTATAATATAACTGATTTTAAATCTGTAGACTCCTTAAAAAAGTTTTTTACAATAGAATCAAAGTTGCCGTATTTCAATAAAATATATAAACCTCAAATGTTAAAAAAATATTATGGTAATAGCGGCTGTATAGTTAAAAAGAATAATCAGTTACTAGTTGTAAAAGTATCTAAGTCTGATAAATATGATATTCCATCTGGTAAACCTGAAGGTGTTGAATTAGCCTATAAAACAGCTGAACGTGAGACTAAAGAAGAAACAGGTATCAAGCTCAAAGCAATAAAATTATTAGAAGATTTTAAAGATGAATTTTACGTTTATGAATGCCATATAATGGATAAAAATTTTACCATTCCTAAAGATAATTCATTAAAAGTACCAAATCGTGCAATAAATGAAATCTCTGAGGCTAGATTTATTGAAATTGATAAACTAACCCCTGAAAATGTACGTTTCCCTTCGGTTTTGTCCAGGATAAAAGATATTTTTAAAACTTTATCATAAAGCTATTATATTAAAGTTACTAATTATTTTTCTTCCCAACCATATTCATAGAAATTTTTATTATTATTTAAAGACTCTACCCCTCTTTTAGCGAGTGGCCCTATATTTGTTGATAAATGATTTAAAGGATACCACTCACCGGTAAGATGAATATTCGGTTCTTTATTATATGGTGTGCCTTCCCAAGATTTGGTATAAAAAAAGAAGTGGATTTTATGCTTATCATCTAACTTTCTAGCTATTATAGTTGTAAGCATTAAATCGTTTGGGTTTACCTTAACTCCTACTTCTTCCATTACTTCTCGAGTTAGTACGTGCTTTAAAGATTCACCTTTTTCAACGTGACCACCAACTAAAGTATATTCATAACTTGTCTTTGTATTTTTCTTTAAAAGAAATACATTATTATCGCTGCTCACCCGAATTAGCCATACTATAATTTCTATCATATTACACAAATCCTTTAGCTGTTTCTCTACTATTGGCATTTTTAATTTTGATTCAGATTTAACTTTTAGTACCAAAAAATTAATAATGATAATATTAAAGAAAAATTGAAATTTCAGCCTGTTGAAAAAATATTAAAGATAGTATTATTGAATTTTTAATACTGTTATATGCTGTGATTAGTTATAAAAGTACACAAGAAATAGATAGTAATATTTAAATTCTTGACGTAGGAGTAATTTATTGATAAATTCCAGTATATGGTTTTAAATGTTGACAAATAAGGGGTTGATAATTACAAACATTCCTTATAAAAGTTTTGCAATTTTATTTGTAAATATATACATTAGCTTTCTGCAATGTTTTATTAGTAGCTAGATTTTAGAAAATAGCTATAATAATAACTATTATTTAGGTTTTATAGATGAAAAATTATTTTAAAAAAACTTTATTTGTTTTTGTAGGACTTCTTTTTATAGGAAGTGGTTTTCTATTTGGTCAACCAGAAAAAGTTGATGCAGCATCTAAAGAAGAAAAGAAAAAATTTGGTAACTGGGCCTTAAGTTGTATAGCTGATGATAAGAAAAAACAAATTTGTTTTTTATCTCAACAAGTAAATAATACTACTAAAGGTAAAGAGCAAGAAGTTTTAGCGATGTATCAAGTTGGTTATTTTGGTCAAGAAAAAGAATTAAAAATAATTGAAATACTGCCTGCAAATATTCAAATCCCTGCGGGCACTTCAATTATAAGTTCAACAAAATTAATAGCTCCTGGTAAATATGTTAATTGTACTGCGGGTAACTGTCAGGCTATAGCTCCCCTTTCTCAAGAAGATTTAAAAACTATTTTGTCAAATGAAAATAACTCTATAGGCGTAATGAATGCTGAAGGTAAGCAAGTAAATTTCCCCCTTTCTAAAGACGGTTTAGAAGAAGGATTAAAAGCTTTAAAAAATAAAAATTAATTTTGGAACTATTTTAAGTAAATATGATTTTTTAATTTTTATGGCAAAATATGCCAAAAAAAATTTATTTATGCGATAAACTTTAACCATAACATTATTAATATAGTTTTATACACCTTACTTTATAATTTTTAAAGTACAAGAAAAATTTATTCAAAAAAAGAATGATTCTCTTGGGTTGAATTATTTGTTGTTAGCTCCTAATACTCTCTCATTTATCCCCTTCAGGTTTAAGATATTATTATCTATCGATAATAACGTAGTAAAAAATACTAGAGTATTCATATTGTTATTCTGTATTATATTTTATATATAAAAAAATTTCATAAGTGTAGAGTTAATATTTTTAATCGCTTACCTAGG